>NZ_LZJD01000013.1:0-594 GCF_001666875.1 Mycobacterium sp. E802 | reverse complement strand
GATCGTCGACGACGCCGTCGCGCATCTGCGCGCTGCTTCGTCGTTTGTGGTCGAGTAACGGGTCTGCACGGGGCGCGGCGTGTCACGCAACCCGCATGGCGTGTCGCGCGACCAGACGCGGGGTCGAGTTGCCCGCCTGTTAGCGACTTTTCAGCGACAATCACCACACGGGTGTAATTGCGCCTCATCTGCTCCAGCGACGATCAGTACTTGCGTCACTCCAGCATCAATCTGACTCACGCACAACAGTCTTCAGGTTGCCCGACTGTCAGCGACAGAGTCGCTGGCATGCGGACACTGGACAGCTGATGCTGATGAGGTCACTGGTGTGCGAGTGTCAAAATCGCCGAGCGACAATGGAATTGGTGAGGCGCAACGAGATCAGCGTGGCGATTGTCGCTGAAGTGTCGCTAACAGGCGGGCACAACGCCCATCGACCTGAAACTGGGCGGCCGTGACGTCGCGACGGCACGACAGACAGGACCAACACGGTCGCCTCCACGATCCACTGGTCCGGCGCGCCCCGTGCAGACCCGTTACTCGACCACAAACGACGAAGCAGCGCGCAGATGCGCGACGGCGTCGTCGACGATC
>NZ_LZJD01000012.1:0-53743 GCF_001666875.1 Mycobacterium sp. E802 | reverse complement strand
GGCGCCAACGCCCAGCAGGGCGCGTTCAACCTCGGGTTCGGTGACATCACCCTCGGCGACAAGAGCACCAACACCGCCACCAACGGCGGCGTGGTGGTCGACGGCGAGAACAAGGGCGACATCGTCAGCGGTGACGGGGCGGTGCTGGGTGACGGCAACACCATGAACAACGGTGACATCTGGGCCGGCTCCGGCTCGCATGTCGCGGTCGGTAAGGACAACGCCATCGAGGACAACTCGCAGCACGCCGGCGGTGACCTGATCTCCGGCAACGATGGCCCGGTGATCAGTGACGTCGACATGAGCGGCGGCCACGGTGGCGGTGCCTCCGGTGGTGACAGCCTGATCGGTATCGGCAGCGGTGGCGCGTCCGGTGGCGACGGCGGCAATGCCGGTTCGATCATCCTGACCGATGCCTCGACCCACGCGGTCGGCGGCAACCAGACCACGGTCGACGGTGACTACGGCAGCCGCAACACCCAGGACAACTCGGTGAACACCTCGGTGCAGACCGAGACCACCCACAGCGTCGAGGACAATTCGTCGAGCTACACGTCCAACATCGGCTCCGGCAACGACACCGCGTTCGCGTCGAACAACGACACCCTGTCCCACAACGACACGTCCTTCGGGTCGCACAACGACACCAGCTCGGCGCTGGGCTCGGGCAACAGCTACGAATCCCAGTCGCACACCGATGTCGCGTCGCACAACCCGATCGACACCGGGCTCGACGCCTTCTGATCCGATTCGCCCCAGGGACGGGGGCCATCCGTTACGCGGGTGGTCCCCGTCCCATTGGCGCGCCTACCGTTGAGCCCGGCAGGAGGGATTTCCATGACGCAGCCCGCAGACCCGCGCAAGGTCAAGGTGATCGTCGAACTCATCGACCACACCAGCACGATCGCCGCCACCTACGACCGCGGCGATCTGGTGGAGCGCCTGCGCGTGGCCAAGGTGCGCATCAGTGACCCACAGATCCGGGTGGTGATCGCCGGCCAGCTCAAGCAGGGTAAGAGCCAACTGCTCAACTCGCTGCTCAACATTCCGGTGGCCCGCGTCGGCGATGACGAATCCACCGTGCTGGCCACCGTCGTCGCCTACGGCGAACAGCCGTCGGCCCGGCTCGTGGTGGCGCGGCCCGACGGTGCCGAACCGGAACTCGTCGAGATCCCGCCGTCTGAGGTGACCAACGATCTGCGTCGCGCCCCGCAGGCCGGCGGTCGTGAGGTGCTGCGAGTCGAGGTGACCGCGCCCAGCCCACTGCTCAAGGGCGGGTTGGCATTCGTCGACACCCCCGGAGTGGGCGGCCATGGCCAGCCGCATCTTTCGGCCACCCTGGGTCTGCTGCCCGACGCCGATGCGCTGTTGATGGTCAGCGACACCAGCCAGGAATTCACCGAACCGGAAATGACCTTCATCCGCCAGGCGATCGAGATCTGCCCACTGGCAACGATTGTCGCGACCAAGACCGACCTGTATCCGCATTGGCGCCAGATCGTCGGGGCCAACACCGCGCATCTGCAGCGGGCCGGTATTTCGACCCCAGTCACTCCCGTCTCCAGTGTGCTGCGCAGCCATGCGATCCAGCTCAATGACAAGGAGCTCAACGAAGAGTCGAACTTCCCGGCCATCGTGAAGTTCCTGTCCGATCGGGTGTTGAGCCGTGAGACCGACCGCATCCGCGACCAGGTGGTGGCCGAAATCCATTCGGCAGCAGAGCATCTTCTTCTAGCTGTGAACTCGGAGCTGTCGGCGTTCACCGACCCGAATGAACGCGAGCGGCTCACCGCCGACTTGGAGCGGCGTAAGCAAGAAGCCCAGGATGCGTTGCAGCAGACCGCCTTGTGGCAGCAGGTGCTCAACGACGGTATCGCCGATCTGACCGCTGACGTCGATCACGATCTGCGCCACCGGTTCCGTAACATCACCACCCACGCCGAAAAGGTGATCGACTCCGGCGACCCGACCTTGCACTGGGCCGAGATCGGTTCGGAACTCGAAGAGGCCGTGGCCACCGCGGTCGGCGACAACTTCGTCTGGGCCTATCAACGCGCCGAGGCATTGGCGGCCGAGGTGGCCCGCACCTTCACCGAAGCCGGTTTGGAGGCCGTGCAATTGCCGCAGATCGACGCCAGAGACATGGGGGCCGGATTCGGTGAGATGAAATCGCTGGCCCGGTTGGAGGCCAAACCGATCAAGGCCGGGCACAAGGTGATCACCGGTATGCGCGGGTCCTACGGTGGCGTGCTGATGTTCGGCATGCTCACCTCGTTCGCCGGGCTCGGCATGTTCAACCCCCTGTCGCTCGGCGCGGGTCTGGTGCTGGGCCGCAAGGCCTACAAGGAGGACATGGAGAACCGCATGCTGCGGGTGCGCAGTGAGGCCAAGGCCAACATGCGGAAATTCGTCGACGACGTCGCGTTTGTGGTCGGCAAGGAATCACGGGACCGGCTCAAGGGCATCCAGCGTCAACTGCGCGACCACTACCGCGAGATCGCCAACCAGACCACCCGCTCCCTCAACGAGTCACTGCAGGCCACCCTCGCCGCCGCCAAGACCGAAGAGGCCGAACGGGCCACCCGAGTCCGCGAGCTGGAGCGTCAGAAGAACATCCTGACCCAGGTCGTCGACCACGCCCGGAAACTGGCCGTAGCGGGCAACTAAGCTCGAAGGGTTAACTGGCGTCGAAAGGTTGGACCCCGCAGCGTGAGCACGGCCGATCAGGTGCGCTCGATTCTGGGCGGCACCATCAAGGCGTACCGGGGTGACCCGGCCTATCGCCATCGGCCCGACGTGCACAACGAGCTCGACCGCATCGGGCGTCGGCTCAACCAACCGATCCGCATCGCCCTGGCCGGCACGCTCAAGGCCGGCAAGTCCACGCTCGTCAACGCCTTGGTGGGAGAGGACATCGCGCCCACCGACGCCACCGAGGCCACGCGCATCGTCACCTGGTTCCGGCACGGGCCCACCCCGAAGGTCACCGCCAACCACCGCGGCGGCCGCCGGTCGAACGTGCCGATCGCGCGGGACCCCAACGACAGAGGCCTGACGTTCAGCTTCGCCGGACTCGACCCCGATGACGTGGTGGACCTCGATGTGGAGTGGCCGGCCGCCGAGCTCATCGACAGCACGATCATCGACACCCCGGGCACCTCGTCGCTGTCGCGCGACGTCTCCCTGCGCACCCACCGGCTGCTGGTTCCCGAAGACGGTGTGCCCCGCGTCGATGCTGTGGTGTTCCTGCTGCGCACCCTCAATGCCGCCGACATCGCCCTGCTCAAACAGATCGGCGAACTCGTCGGCGGGTCTTCGGGCGCGCTCGGCGTCATCGGGGTGGCCTCGCGGGCCGACGAGATCGGCGCCGGGCGCATCGACGCCATGATGTCGGCCAAGGACGTGGCCAAACGGTTCACCGAGGAGATGGACAAGACCGGCATCTGCCAGGCCGTCGTCCCGGTGTCCGGGCTGTTGGCCCTCACCGCCCGCACCCTGCGTCAGAGCGAGTTCGTGGCGTTGCAGAAGCTCGCCTCGGTCGAGCCTGCTGTGTTGACGAAGGCGATGCTGTCGGTGGATCGGTTCGTTCGAGAAGACCCGGCGCTGCCGGTGGACGCGGCCACCCGCGCGGCGCTGCTGGACCGGTTCGGCATGTTCGGCATCCGGATCTCGATCGCGGTGTTGCATGCCGGGGTGTCCGACTCCGTCGCGCTGGCCGACGAGCTGCTGGAGCGCAGTGGCCTGATCGCACTGCGCGACGTGATCGACCAGCAGTTCGCGCAACGGTCGGAGCTGCTCAAGGCGCACACCGCGCTGCTGTCGCTGCGACAGTTCGTCCAGCACAATCCGATCTACGCGACGCCTTACATCCTCGCCGACATCGACCCGCTGCTCGCCGACACGCATGCCTTCGAAGAGCTGCGGCTGCTCAGCCTGCTGCGCTCGCGGCCCACCACCTTGAACGACGACGAGATGGCTTCGTTGCGGCGCATCATCGGCGGCGCGGGCACCGATGCGGCCAGCCGGCTCGGGTTGCAGCCCGACGCACCATTCGACGGGCCACGGGCCGCCTTCGCCGCCGCGCAACGCTGGCGGCGACGCGCCGATCATCCCCTCAACGACCCGTTCACCACGCGGGCCTGCCGCGCCGCGGTGCGCAGTGCGGAGGCGCTGGTCGCCGCGTACTCGTCCCGTCACTAACGAATCTCCGCTCGCCGCCGACATACAGGTATGCGTGATTGCCTGGGGTTGTCCGTCGGGACGACCACATTGGTGGGCGTCGCCGACCAGGCACCGCTCGTGCGTCCGGCGGTGCTGCCCAACGGGTTGGCGTTCACCGACTTCCTCGGACGGGTGGGTGACCCGGTGCCGCTGATCGCGGCCGATGGTTCGACGCATCGGGCCGAGCGGTTGTTGGCCGAGGCGATCGAAATGTTGACCCGCGAGGCCAGCCCTGCACGTCGTCCCGACGTGTCGGTGGTGGCGGTGCCCGCACATTGGAGCCCGGTGGCATTCGATGCGCTGCGTGGGGTGCTGCCCGGGGTCCGGGTGGTTCCTGATTCGGTTGCGGCGCTGACGGCCATCCAGTCTCATCCCGGTCTGCCGGCCCGCGGTGTCGTCGCCCTCTGCGATTTCGGTGCCTCCGGCACCAGCCTGACCCTTGCCGACGCGTCGGCCGGGTTCGTCACCATCGGACAGACCGTGCGGTTTGACGAGTTCTCCGGCGACCTGATCGACCAGGAAGTGCTGCGGCACGTTCTGCGCAACCTTGAGGCCGAACCGGCCGGGACGGCCGCGGTGGCTACGTTGGTTCATCTGCGTGAGCAGTGCCGCGCCGCCAAGGAACGGCTCAGCGATGAGAGTGCCACCAGCCTGGCCGGTCCGAGCGGCGCAATCCGGCTCACCCGCGCCGAACTGGACGCGGTGGTGGACCAGTCCTTCGGCGGCGTGATCGAGGCACTCTTCGACTTGCTGCGCCGCAACGGTATTCACCCATCGCGGCTCGCCGCCTTGGTGACCGTTGGTGGCGGGGCGAGGATACCCCTTGTCACACAACGACTTTCATCCGCTTTTCGAATTCCGGTCACCACCGTGCCGCAGGTCCAGGTGATCGCGGCGGTCGGTGCCGCGCTGCTGGCCCGTCGCGGCGCCGACGAGACGGCAACGCAGGTGGCGGTTGGTCCTGCATCGGTCCCGGTGACAGAGACGGCGACGGTGGCCGCGTCCGCGCTGGCCTGGTCAGTCGAGGACTCGGCGGCTGAGGTCGCCGAGTTCATTCCCGAATCGGTGACCGAGGATTCGGCCCGGCCGGAGTTCGTGTTCTCCGAACCGCCCATGGCGCCCGCCCCCGCGCGTCTTGCCTGGTACCGGCGTGGCGGCGTGGTGACCTATGCAGCGGTGTTCCTGGCCGTGGTCGGCACTGTTGGCATGGTGTTGTCGGCGCGCGCCGATCGCCTCGACACCGCGGTTTCCGGACTTCTGGGACCGCAAACAGTTCCGGCCGAGTCTCCGTTGGCCCAGGCCGCGCCCGCACCGCCGACCCGGACCGTGGTGGTGCGTGATCCGTCGTGGCCGGGGCCCAAGGCCGGCGCTCCGGCTGCTGCTCCTCGCCCGGCGGCCGCGCCACGGATGGTGCAGAGCGCGCAGAGTCCACCTGCTCCGCAGCGAGTGGCTCCCGCGCCGCAGGCGCCGCTGCCGGCCGCTCCTGCGCCCGCGCCGTTGCCCGCACCGCCGGTGGCTTTGCCACAAATTCCCGTGCCGCCGTTGGTGTTTCCGCCTGTCACACTGCCGCAGTTGCCGATCCCGACGTTCACGCCGCCGAGCCCGTCACCGTCACCCAGTCCGTCGCCGGCCCCTTCGCCCAGCCCGTCGCCGACGCCTGAGCCGACGCCTGAGCCGACGCCCGAGCCGACACAGGAGCCCACACCTCAGCCGACGCATACGCCGGAGCCCACGCACTCGCCGGAACCCACCTCAGCGCCCGAGCCCACACCCACATCGTCTGCGCCCTCGCCGTGAGCCACACTCAAATCTCGGATTACTGCTTGATATTGACTGAAATCCGAGGTGTTGATAACTATGCGGCGCGGTCGAGCCGAGCGAACTCACAGCTCGGCCCACACGGATGGCCGGCCACTGCGATCCCGTGCTGTTGCAGCACCTGAGCGATCTTGCTCGCGGTTCGGCATGGCCGGTCAAAGACTTGCCCATACGAGAGCCGGACGGTTGAACGGCCGTCGACTGCGGCGTCGAGATCTCGCTCGAAGTCGGCATCCCGACTGGTCGCTGAATCGTGATGCAACCGGCCGTCGAGCTCGACGATGAGCCGTTCGCCGTACTCAGTGTCGCGGTAGCAGACGCCGACGGACGATGCTGCCCGCTTCTGGCGCTTGGCCCGGGGTAGACCGTGCGGCCGCTCGACGCGAACGAGATAGCCGTGCTCGAGCACTGAGCAGGTGCCGTCGCCGATATCGACCAACACCGAACGTAACCACCGGCGACGGCGGACCCGTGACCGTGAATCGAGCACTTGCAGCAACCGATGGGCAGTGGTTCGCCGCGATTGGCAGGCATTGGCCAGGACCGCGATGGCATCGAGTTCGGACGCGGCGCGGCACGCGACGTCGAGCACGGCTTCGTCGTAACGCATCCGCGGTGGGCTGACGTTCCACAACACCCGCTCTTCTAGGTTCACCAGGTGGTGAATGCAGACTCCCGCCGGTTCAGCCAACATCGGCCGCTGTTGCGCGACGGCGACATGGATGGGCAGGGCGTCGGGTCCAAGGGCAGATTCGAAGCACAATGCAGCCGGAGCCGCGTAAAGCACTGCGGCCCAAGCACGTTGCCGCCACGTCGGCGGCCCGGTGTGGTCGACGTATACGCCCGTGTGGACCCGGGCCCACTCATTGCGTCGGAGCAATCGCCGGATCTCGTGCTCCCGCAGGCCGGCGTCCAACGCCTGCCGACGCGAGATGACCCCATCCTGCTGCCGAAGAATTTCACCGACGTCCACCAACCCGATACTCGTGGACGGTCGCTACGGCGGCCAGAATCATTTCGACGACCTGTGGATAAACCCCGCCGAGCCAGTCAGGGGTTGCCCGCGGGCGGCGGCGTTGTCGTCGTCACCGGCGCAGTGGTGGTTGTCGTCGTCGGGGCCGTCGTCGTGGTCGTGGTCTCGGTCGTCGTGACGGGCTCAGTGGTTGTGGTCGTGGCGGTGGTTTCCTCGACCGTGGTGGTCGGTACGACCGTCTCGGTGACCGTGTGAGTCGGCGCCGGAACCACCGGGGCCGAGGTGGCGACCGATGTGGTGGTGGTTGCCGTAGTCGACGTGGGGGTAGTCGTCGTCGACGAGGAATCGGACGAGAACAGCTGCACCAGGGCATAGATGACCAGCGCCGCGATGACTGCACCCGCAGCGCCCATGCCGATCAGCGCGACGGGCTTGCGGTACCACGGGACGGGCTCGGGAGCGGGCGGCGCGGGCGCCTCGGAATACTCGCCGTAGCTGGGCGCGTACTGGGTGGGCTCGTCGTCGTCGTAATAGTTCGACACGCGCCGATGGTAGGCGGGGTCAGCCGCCTGGCGGGGGATACAGCGTGCGTGTCACGTTGGTACGCGGCCGGTAGTGCGTCGTGGGGTACTCCCCATAGTCGGCGCCCGGCGACGTGTACGACGGCGTGGTCGTTGTCGTGGTGGTCGTCGTCGTTGTCGTCGTGGTGGTCTCCGACGACGTGGTGGGCGAGGTCTCGGTCGTCTCCGACGGCGAGGTGGTCGTGGTATCGGACGGCACGCCGAACTCGGTGGTCACCGGCAGGCGGGAGGTGGTGGTCCGGGTCGTGGTGGACTTCGTGGTCTTCGAGGTCGACGTATAGGCGGG
This sequence comes from Mycobacterium sp. E802, assembly GCF_001666875.1. Taxonomy (NCBI): domain Bacteria; kingdom Bacillati; phylum Actinomycetota; class Actinomycetes; order Mycobacteriales; family Mycobacteriaceae; genus Mycobacterium; species Mycobacterium sp. E802. The sequence goes on along the minus strand of NZ_LZJD01000012.1, from coordinate 45,864 downwards.
CGGGACGAAATCAATCGGAGCGTCCTCGGGCCCTCCGGAGCTGGTCAACGAGATCACCGCCCACAACACCAAGCCGATCACGGCCAGCGCGGCAGCGCTGGCCCCCGCGACTGCGGGCGTCGAGTGATGCCAGGGCGCCTCGGGAGACTGCCCCTGATCGTCCTCGTCACCGGCCACGGGCACCGATACTATGCCCGGCCCTGAAGCGGGCTTCGGTCAGCTCAACTGACGGATGACTTCACCGGCGAAGAACTCGAGATGATCCAGATCGGACTGGTCGAGCATTTGCAGGTAGACCCGCTGCACACCGGCCTCCAGGAACGGTCCCAGCTTGTCGACTATCTCGGCGGGTGTGCCGACCAGGGGCGAATTGCTGCGCAGCTCGTCGACCTCGCGGTTGATCGCGGCGGCCCGCTTGGCGATCTGCGCCTCGTCGCTGCCTGCACACAGCACGAAGGCCGCCGAGTAGGTCACGGCGTCCGCGGCTCGTCCCGCTGCGGTCACCGCGTCGGCCACTCGCGTGAACTGGGTTTTCAGGGTGTCCAGCGGCACGAACGGCACGTTGAACTCCGACGCGAACTCCGCAGCCAGCGCGGGGGTGCGTTTGGCGCCCATCCCGCCGATGACGATCGGCAGAGATGACTGTGCGGGCTTGGGCAGCGCCGGGGAGTCTACGACGGAGTAGTGCCTGCCGGTGAAGTCGAAGGTTTCGCCGACCGGCGTACCCCACAGGCCGGTGAGGATGCGCAGCTGCTCTTCGAGCCGGTCGAAACGCTCACCCAGCGGCGGGAACGGGATGGCGTAGGCCTGGTGCTCGGCCTCGAACCAGCCCGCGCCGAGACCCAATTCGACACGGCCACCACTCATCTCGTCGACCTGTGCCACCGAGATGGCCAGCGGGCCTGGATGACGGAACGTGGCCGAGGTGACCATGGTGCCCAGTCGGATCGTCGAGGTCTCGCGTGCGAGTCCGGCCAGCGTCACCCAGGAATCCGTCGGTCCGGGCAGGCCGTCACCGCTCATCGCCAGGTAGTGGTCAGACCTGAAGAACGCCGAGTATCCGAGGGCTTCAGCGGCGCGGGCCACCGCGAGCTGGTCAGAGTAGGTAGCGCCTTGCTGGGGTTCGACGAATACACGGAAATCCACGGACGCCAGCCTATCGGCGATCTCAAGTGAGCGGCTGCTGAGTGAGTTCGTCGAAGCGAGCGAGCGCGGTATCGAGGTCTGGTTCGTCGAAGACTTCGCCGAGTCTGATTCGGTCGCCTTCGACGGTCAAAACGCAAACGTCCCGCCACTCGGCATCGAAACCCTCTTGAGAGGTTGCTGTCGCCACATGAGTGACGACCACTCCGACGTCACTGAGCCGATGAACCGCCTCGACGTAGATGGTGGCGTGTGTTGTGATGTCCCAGATCGCGCGGAGTGACGCACCCAGACCACCGGCCGCGATAGCGACTGTTCGCCGGTGGTCGACATCCGTCCAATTTGGTGTGGCCGCGGGAAGCTGATGCCGATTCAGCGCAGCGTATGTGCTTATGACCGTCGACCACGTCTGCGCATGGGTCGCGGCCTCACCTGCGAGGTAGCGGGCATCGAGTTCTTTGAGTGCGGCGTCGAAGTCGTCGGAGTCGAAGGTGACGACCGCGGCGATGAGCCCGTGGTCGTCGAGCGCAATGATTTCGAGAATTTCCACATGGAACCCGTCGACCTGCTCATCGCGGTTTGCGTATCGGGAGCGTCTGAGGGCGAGGCGCTCGCCGCGTGTCGCGACGACGGTCGCCGCTGCGTTCCTGACGCCGAGCCCAGCGACTGCGCGGGCGTCTTCGAGGGCGGCATCCCGGCCGCGACGGATTCCGGTGCTGACGATGTGGCGGCGGTCCTCACTGAGCATGTCGTCGGCCAGCATGGTCGCCATCGCATCCAGATCCGGTCCTACAAAACAATTCTGTAAGCGCTCGTACGCGCGGCTCGCCGCGTTGCTCGGCTGTGCCGGGCGGCTGAGTTCGTTTAACCGCGCGAACGCGGCGTCGAGGTCGCTCTCGTCGAAGACTTCCAAGCTGCTGAGCTGCTCGCCATCGACGGTGAGGATGATGACGTCTCGCCACTCGGCATCGAAGCCCTCGTGCGAAGTGCCTTTCAGCACTTGGGTAAAGAGTGCTCCTGACTCACTCAGTCGATGTACGCACTCGATGTAAAGGTTGATGTCCGGTGCGACATCCCATGTCGCATGGATGTACGGGGTGATGTCGCCGGGTTCGAACGCCGTCGCGCGCCGGTGGTCGGTTGTTACCCAGTCCTGCGTCGTCATCAACGGCTCACGGTGGTTGAAAGCCGCGACATTCCGGGCGATGACCGTCCAGGAGCGCGCGTGGTCGACGGATTCGCCAGCGAGGTACCGCGTGTCGAGTTCGGCGATCGCGGCGTCGAAGTCGTCGGGGTCGAAGGTGACGGTAGCTGAAATTCGATTGTCGGAGTCGATCTCGATCACGTGCAGGAGATCGAGGCCGAACTCCTCGGGTGCGCCGCCGCCGAGTGAGAATCGAGCTCGGGCAAGGACGACGCGTTCCCCACGAATCGCGATTGCGGTGGGAGATTGAGTAGCGCCGAGATCGGCTGCTATTCGGAAGTTCTCAACGAAGGATTCCCGGCCGATTTGTGAGCCGGCGCTGGTCACCCTACGACGGTCGTCGAAGCTGATGTCGTCAGTCACCGCCTTCCCCATCGCGTCCCAGTCGCGGGCGGCGAATCGCTCTAGAAAGCGATCGGTCGCTTGGCTTGCCGCGTTTTGCAGCCGCGGCGTGTGCGGGTGCAGCTCCTCGAACCGCGCAAGTGCAGCATCGAGGTCCGTCTCATCGAACATCTCGCAGCGGTTGATCAGGCTGCCGTCGATTGTCAGAAGGTTGATGTACCGCCAGGCCACCTCAATGCCCTCCGGGGAGTTCCCCTGCGCCGTATGGGTGACGACTGCGCCGAGTTTGCACAACCGATGGACAGATTCGATGTGGATGGTGCCGCCAGTCAGTTGGTCCCAGGAAGCCTCGATGCTTGCGACCATTTCACCCGGGGCATACGTCAAAGCGCGCCCTCGCTGGTGGTCGACATTCACCCAGTCCAGCGTCGTCGCGGGGAGTTCGCGTCGGTTGAGTGCAGCGTATGCGCCCGTGATCGCTGACCACGTGTGCGCATACGGAGCTGCTTCACCCGCGAGATATCGAGCCTCAAGTTCAGCAAAGGCAGCGTCGAGGTCGTCGGGGTCGAATGCGATGACGGTCTCGACCAATCCGCCGACGACTTCGGTTACGTTGAGCGATTCTGCGTCGAAACCATCGCGGCCGTGGAGGCTTGCACGGCTGAGGCAGAGACGATTACCCCGGACCGCTAGCGTTGTTGTCGAGATGGTCACCACGCCCAAGTCGGCGACGGCTCGAATATTGCCGAGCGCCTCGGAGCGACCATTGTGCTCTCCGCGGATGCCCCGCCGTCTGTCATCAATCCAGACCTCCTCAGCGAACAGCGGACCGATTTCGTCCCAGCGGCCGACGGCGAACAGGTCATTGATCCGATCGTTGATTTGCGTTGCGCTGTTTTCCAGCGAGGCCTGCTGTGTTCCCGCGAACCTGGTGTACAGACCGTCGAGTTCAGCGAGCGCGGCGTCGATGTCTTCGATGTCGAAGGACATTTGCAGGCTGATGCCACCTTGTGCATCCAGCCCGAACAGATGCAACAGCTCGTCGCGTGGCGCGCCAGGACTCTCATCCGCAGTTCCCAGTATCGAGCGGACCAAGGCCAGGCGTTCACCGCGCACGACGACAAGCACCCGATGGATCTGCACGACGCCGATCCCAAGGAAATTTTGCGCCGCACTTGCCCACTCGCTGGGCGAAATTTCGGTCCGTGTGAAGCCAACTATCTTTCGCCGGCCCTCGAGCGTGATTCTGGGAGCGAACACCTGATCCAACTCGTCCCAGGCCTCACGGGCCGCACTGTCGTCCAACCGGCGGATTGCCCGCACACAGGCGCTATCTGACCTGGTCCCGCTTTCCGATGTGGCATCGAAATGCGCCTGAAGGCGCCGGGGCACTTGGTCCTTCGAGTGTTGCACTTCGAAACACGCATACTGCGCGTCAAGTTCGGCAAGCGCATCTTCCATGTCGTCGACGTCGAACCATATTTGCAGGGCGATTCGGCCGCCCTCATCGATGCCGTACACCTGGAGCAGTTCGTCGCGCGGTGCGCCGGGGCTTTCATCGACAGTGCCCAAGGCGACCCGTGCGAGAGCCAGGCGTTCTCCTCGTACGGCGACAACGGCATGGTTCGCCCGCATGATCCCGTTCTCGAGGTCGCACCTTGTCTGGTGCACGACGTCCCGTGGTGAGAATTCGGTCCGGTCGAAGCCGATGAGTTTGCGCCGACTCTCGATAAAGCCTTCGGGAGCGAACATCTGCTCGAATTCGTCCCACGCCCCGGCCTCGATCGCGGCCGCAGCACGTTCGCTCACCCGTGTGCAGGCGGTATCGGGATAGCGCAACACTTCGCATCGCGTATGCTGCGATGCGAGTTCGGCTGTCGCAGCAACGATGTCGTCGCCGTCGAAGAAAATGACAAGTTTGATCCGACCTTCGTCGTCGAGACCCTGTAGCTCGAGGAGCTCATCCTGAGGTGCGCCGGGGCTCCCATCGTCGGTGGCTATCGTCAGCCGGAAGAGCGCCAGTTTCTCCCCTCGCGTGGCGATGATCGCAATGTGGTGCCGCTCGGCGCCAATCCCGCGGAGGTGTGTCACCTCCTGTGTCCATTCTCCCGACGAGAACTCGGTGCGGGGGAATCCGACGACCTTGCGGCGACTCTCGACGGTGACGTTCGCCGCGAACATCTGCTCGTACTCCGCCCATGCCTCGCGATCGAGTGCGGCACTGAGCCAATAGAGCGCACGCACGCACGCACTGTCCAGCTTGACGTTCGGCGATTCCAGCGATGCTCGTGGACGTACCTCCGATCGGGCGTACTGCGCGTCGAGTTCGGTGAGCGCGGCGTCGATGTCTTCGAGGTCGAACCATATTTGCAGCGCGATTCGGCCCTCTTCATCGAGGCCAAGCAACTGGAGCATCTCGTCCTGCGGCGCCCCGGGGCTGATGTCCGTAGTGCCCGCTTCCAGGCGGGTAAGCGCAAGACGTTCGCCCCGCACAGCTATAACAGTGCGACGGTGCCGTACCACGCCCATTCCACGAAGGAAACGTCTTGCTTCGTCTGCGAATTCGTCCGGTCGCCAGTCCACCCGGGGGAAGCCGACTATCTTCCGGCGGCTCTGGATGGAGCCGATCGGCGCGTACTTCTGCTCGACTTCATCCCAAGCTTCGCGGGCGATAGCGTCATCGAGTTGGAGGATCGCTCGCACGCAGGCGGTGTCCAGTTCGATGGCACGAGCTTCGGGAGTGGCTGGCAAATTGGGGAGCGCCGCCGTGCCGAACAGGGCGCGCGCCCTTTCGACAAGTGCCCCAGCACCTTTACGCTCGTACAGGTCGGCAGCTCGGTCCGCAGCGGCCCGTGCACCAGCACCATCGCCTGCGAAGCTCAACACCGTCGCCAGCGCGAGGCACGCATCACCGTGATCGACCAGCGCGTCGGTCCGTTCGGCAATGGCAACGGCCTCTTCGGCGATGCGTCTCGCTCCATCGTGATCCCCACTACCGGAAAGCAGCTGTGCACGAACCGTGCGCCAGGCGATGGCCGCCTTCAAGCCATGCCCCGCGAGCCGCTCACTCTCCAGACACAGTTCGTCAGCCTCGACGCCTCGGTCCAGCAATAGGCAGGCACGCGCCAACAGCGCGGCCACCTCCGCCGTATCGGCATCCAGGCGCATGCGACGGAAACCGTTGTAGGCCAGACGAAGATGCTCTTCGGCGGCAGCCGCGTCGTCAAGCACCAACTCGACGATGCCGGCGAAGTGCTCGACCTCGAGAAGGGCGTGGCGCAAACCCAGCTCAGTGACGGTGCGGCGCGCCGACTCGATCATTCGCCGGGCCGCGGCGGCCCGGCCGCGGAACGCCTCCAAGACCGCCTGGCATCGCGTCGACGTCGCTTCGACCGCAGGCGAATCGGTCGTGATCCGCAGGAGGCGCACCACGTCGAGGCACCGTCCACCCGCACGCGGAACCGGATTGGGCCCCCACAACGCAGCCAGCGGGGCGCCGGCCAGTACCGCGTTCACCAAACGATGCTCACGCGCATGTCGAGCCGCGGTAAGCGCATTGTCCAAAGCGAGCTCGCAGTCGGCGACACGTCCGAGGCGGGCGAGACACCCAGCGCGGACCGTATGAGCCTTGGCTTCCCCTGCAGCATCGCCCAATTCAGCCAACACTGCAGCGGCTGCACTCACCGCGGCTTCGATCTCGTCCAAGCGTTCGGGGTCGACGAGCATCGAGAGCTGACCATCGAAACACGTCGCCCATGCTGCAAGACGCGCTGAATCCCGAGTGCCCTCTTTCAGTTGCGATACCGCACCCGCGGCTGTGGAGACATCACCCGCGGCCAGCAGCGCCTCGCACCGAGCGACCAGGAGTTCAACTCGCTGGTCGTCGCGGTCGGGCAACTCGTCGTCCAGTTCTTCCAGTGCGTGCAGGGCATGGTCGTAGAGTTCGGCGGCGCCTTCGTATGCCAGTCGCGCCATGGCTTGGTCACCGGCGCGGCGGCAGTACTTGATGGCCTTGAGCGCGTTTCCCGCCCAAGCACATTCGAAGTAATGGTGGGCCAGCTCAGCCAGCAGTTCGTCGTCGGCCCCTGGCATCGTCTCCAGCGTCGTGGCGATCCGCTGGTGCAGCCGCATGCGCCGCATGGAAGCCAGTTCAGCGAGCAATGATTGCCGGACGATGGCATGGTTGAAGCGGTAGCGTCCACCGGCCTCCTCAATGAGGATGCCCGCCTGGCAAGCCTCGTCGAACGCGTCGACGAGATCCTGGCCGACCACCTGCTCGACCAGGTCAAGGGTGAACTGGCTGCCGACCACCGCGGCCGCGGCCAGTGCTTTGTTCGTTTCGAGCGGGAGCCGGGAAAGTCTGCGGCTCACCGCTTCCCGAACACCCTGCGGCAGGGTGCTCGGGTCCCAGTGCCCACCGCTTTCGTCCACATGGCGCAACGCCTCGATGAGGAAGAACGGGTTGCCCCCGGTGACCGATGCCAAGGCGCGGGCCAACTCTTCGTCGTCGTATCCGGCTTCGGCGACGTACGCACTGACGTCGTCCTCGTCGAGGCCGCCCAGGGCAATGCGGTTGGCGCTGCCGTCACGGTGGAGGTCGGCGAGCATCGCCGCCAGCGGGTGGGAGCGATCGAGGTCCGTACTGCGGTAAGTGCCGACGATCTGCACGCGAGCGTGCTCGCCGAAACGCAGCAGGTGGCGGAGCAGCAGCAGGGTGGGTTTTGCCGCCCAGTGCAGGTCGTCGAGTACCAGGACGATGGGCGCTTCCACCGAGGCGACTCCGAGCAGTGCCACGACGGCGTCGAACAGTGCATAGCGTTCGGTGTCTGGGTCGCCGTGCGGGGATGCAACGAGATCGGGGAGAACCTCTGTCAAACCGGGAACCAGCGGCAGCAATGCCTCGACTCCGCGCATGGTGCGCAGCCGATCGGAGCCGATACAGGGCACGAGTGTGCGCAGGGCTTCGGCGAACGGTTGGTACGGCGCACCGAGATCCTCGTCGGACCGGCCGTACAGCACCACCGCACCCTGTTCATACGCTTGCCGGCACCATTCTCCGGCCAGGCGGGTCTTGCCCACGCCCGGTTCGCCCGCGATCAGGACCGCGCGGGTGCCACCGGTGAGGGCCGACTGCCAGGCGGTGAGAAGCTCAGCCAGCTCCCGGCCACGCCCGACGAACGGACCGGGTCCGCCGAGCACTGCCGGCATCATCGGCCGCTCGATGGGGGAATCAGCTGTCGGCGGCGGACTTTCGTCGGTCTGGAGGCGCAGCTCGAAGATGTGCTCGGGCCGTGCCAGGTTCTTCAACTGACGCATGCCCAGGTCGACGAGCGCGACGTCGTCGGACAAGGAGTCGATGACCAACTCGGCGGTCGCGCCCGAACACAGGATCTGGCCACCCGAGGCCTGCGATCGCAACCGGGCGGCGCGGTTGACCGCGCGACCGAAGTAGTCGCCGTCCCGAAGCTCGGCCTCTCCGGTGTGCAGGGAAATGCGGATACGCATCGGTTCGGCCAGCGGCCACGGCTCGTGGAAGATCGCGTCCTGCAACTCGATCGCGGCGGCTGCGGCCGCCGACGGGCGGTCGAAGACCGAGAATGTGGCATCACCCTCGCCGCGCGTCTTGATCAGCCGGCCGCCGCGGGAGGTGACGACCTGTTCGACGAGCTCGTCGTGTCGCGCGAGCGCGAGGGCCATGGCGTCGGCATCTGCCTCCCAGGCGGCTGTCGACCCTTCGATGTCGGTCAGTAGGAAGGTCACCGCCCGCGTCACGGACGGAACCTGTTGTGTCGCAGGGGGGTCGAGCTCGGCATCCTGGGCGACGATCGCGGCTTCCAGCCGCCGTAGTTCGGGTCCGGGGTCGACCCCGAGCTCATCGGCCAGCAGGGACCGGGCCCGGCGATAGGCGCCGAGCGCCTCGCCCTGTCTGCCGGCGCGGTAGAGCGCGAGCATCAGCTGGCCCCAACGTCTTTCGCGTAGCGGTGCGTCCGCCACGGCCGCCTCGAGGTCGCCGATGATCTCCGCCGCACGGCCGGTCGCCAGGAGTGCATCCGCCCGGTCCTCGACCAGTGCCGCGTTGGCCTCGATCCAGCGAGTCTTCTCGGACGCACCCCGCCGACCGTTGGGGAGTTCCGGGACACCACGCCACAGGGTCGCTGCCTCGTCGAACCGCGCCAACGCACCACTTGTGTCGCCGGTACCGAGGGCGTCGTGGCCCGCTCTGGCCAGTCGCTGGTAACGCGGAGCGTCGACCGCGGCTGCACCCAGGCGCCAGCCGGTCCCTTCGGTCAATACGAACCCGTCGCCGAGGGTGTGACGCAGTGCGGAGATGTGGGTCTGCAGGGCTTTGGCCGCCGTGCGTGGCGGATCGTCGCCCCAGAGCAATTCCATGAGTACGTCGGCCGGTACCACCGAACCGCCGTGCAGTCCGAGCATCGTGAGAATGGCGCGCGGCTTTGCGCCCGGTATCACGACGGGCGCACCGTCCATTCGGACCTGAAGAGGTCCCAAAACCCCCAGTTCCACCGATGAAAGCGTACCCACGAGCCAATCGTCGGGGTGACGATTCAACGCACGATCAAGAATGAGTAAAGCCAGGGACTACCTGGCGTTTTACAATCCGCGGTGGGCGGCACGAAGCGCGGCGACGGCGGCGTCGTCTCCCGAGAACGTGACCCGCGCCGGTTCTCGTCCGGCGGCGAACATCAGGAGCTCTCCGGGTTCTCCGGTGACCGTCACTTCAGGTCCGGAGCCGACCGTGGCCAGTGTCTTGCCGTCTGGCGTCCTCAATGCGACCCGGGCGGGGGACTTACCCATGGCCATCCGGGCCATGTTCGACACCTGCTTCGTCAGCGAGGTCACTGTCTCCTGATCGAGAACCCTTGGCTCCCAATCGGGTTGAGCCCGGCGCACATCCTCGTTGTGGATGAACATCTCGGCCACGTTGACCAGCGGGTCCAACAGCTTGAACGGGGAGTACAGCGGAGGGCCTGCGGCGATCTGGTCTACCAATGCGGCCCACTCGGTGCCCTCGGTCAGCTTCCGCTGCACGCGCTCGGTGTAGCCCGCGAGCTGGGGCACCACGATTCCGGGAGCCGCGTCGAGGCGACGCTCGCGGACCACCAGGTGGGCCGCCAAGTCACGCGCGGTCCACCCCTCGCAGAGTGTGGGCGCATCCGGGCCTGCGGCTCGCAGGCTCTCCACCAGTGCGGCACGTTCGCGTCGAGCAACACTCATGCGCCCAACCCTAGAAGGTCCGCACCCCTTCCACAGCGATAACCATCCCGTGGCCGCTGCTGTCATTGCTGATCCGGGTGCCCTCGCTGCTCGCGTCGATCGTCCAGCCCAGCGCGCTGTACTTGCGGTAGTCCAGGGTCACCGCCGGAATATCGCCGAGATTGCCCAGTACCCAGTTGATATTGCCGCCCGGGGTGAGCCTGACCCCGTTGGCTGCCGACCCATCGATCACCGGGGCGTTGGTGAAATCCGACTCGCAGCCGACCTCTTGTGTGGAGAGTTGGCAACGGGTTTTCCCGGATTTGGTCTGGACGAAGACATATCCGTTCTGCGGCTGCAATGGGGTTGCCCCCGACGGAAGCGCCGTCGACGGGCCACTCGGCGGCACCCCGGCCTTGCTGCTCGACGGGGGAACCGGAATCACCCGGGTGGGGCGCGCAGTGGGGAAATCGGGTTCGGTCAACGATTGCGAGCCGGTGCGCGGCGTGCCCTCGATACTCGACTGACAGCCGCTGAGCAGGACGCCTGCCGCCAGCAGGGCGCCGGTGAATCGCCAGGCCTTCATCGCGACAAGGCTACGCATCCGACGTGGTCAGAGCCGGTTATGACCCGCCGAGCCGCGCAGTCGAGACAGTCTCGGGATATTCCCAGCGTTCGGGACGGCGCTACTGCGTCGACGGGTCGTCACCCAGACGTGATGTCACGCACCATCAGTTCGGGGCGGACGCCGGCAATTCGGGTGTAGTCCCGATCGTGATGGAGGACCCCGGCGCTGTGCGCCAACGCGGTTTCGGCGATGAACAGGTCCGGAATGGCGGTGCGATGCCACATCCCGTGGTGGTGAGCGAGGTCGCGTTGTAACCGGCGCACACGGTCGAAGATGTCGGGCGGCGCCGGTAACACGGCGAAAGCTCCGCGCACGGAGGTCCGTTGGCGCTCATAGTCGGCGGCCGACCGTGCCGAGTAGAGCCACTCCAACTCACCGATTTCGCACAGCGCCAGATCGGCGAGGTCGATCTCCGCAGGAGGTGTGACGCCGTTCAGCAGGCGAATATGAGCACTCTTGTCCAGTACCCACAGCGTCATCGCCAGGCCTCGTCGGACTCAAGCAGATCCATGTCGATGGCATCACGTGCGGTGTCGAAGTGTGCGGACACCCGTGCTCGCCTGGCGTCGCGTTCTCGATCGGCCGCTTCGATCAGGGTCCGTAACCCCTCCTCGACGGTCGATCGCACCGTGGTGCCGGTGATGCGCTGTGCGGCCTTGACCAAGTCCTCATCGAGCTCGATGGTCGTCCTCTTCACGGGCATACATACATATTATTTCCCTCGATGTACATATTCGAGCTGCCGAGGAATATTCGTCGGCTCAGCGGGAACAAACCCCCGGAAGCCTGCGTTGACCACATCGACAGCAAGTTGAGTGACAGTGACTCAAGTCTGGGTTGACAATCTGGGCTTCCCAGGAGCAGGCTTGAGCGCAGTCCGCTCAGACCCCTATATGTCTATCAGGAGGCAACACCATGGCTCGTGCGGTCGGTATCGACCTCGGGACCACCAACTCATGCGTGGCGGTCCTGGAAGGCGGCGACCCCGTCGTCGTCGCGAACTCTGAGGGCTCCCGGACCACCCCGTCCGTCGTCGCATTCGCGCGCAACGGCGAGGTGCTGGTCGGCCAGCCCGCCAAGAACCAGGCGGTGACCAACGTCGACCGGACCATCCGTTCGGTCAAGCGTCACATGGGCAGCGACTGGACCGTCGAGATCGACGGCAAGAACTACACGGCGCAGGAGATCAGCGCCCGTGTGCTGCAGAAACTCAAGCGCGACGCGGAGGCCTACCTCGGTGAGGACATCACCGACGCGGTCATCACCGTGCCCGCCTACTTCAACGACGCCCAGCGTCAGGCCACGAAGGAAGCCGGCCAGATCGCCGGCATGAACGTGCTGCGCATCGTCAACGAGCCCACCGCGGCCGCCCTGGCCTACGGTCTCGACAAGGGCAGCAAGGAACAGACCATCCTGGTCTTCGACCTCGGTGGCGGCACGTTCGACGTCTCGCTGCTCGAGATCGGCGACGGCGTCGTCGAGGTGCGTGCCACCTCCGGTGACAACCACCTCGGTGGTGACGACTGGGACGACCGGATCGTCGAATGGCTGGTCGACAAGTTCAAGTCCACCAGCGGCATCGACCTGACCAAGGACAAGATGGCCATGCAGCGGCTGCGTGAAGCCGCCGAGAAGGCCAAGATCGAACTGAGCTCCTCGCAGAGCACCTCGATCAACCTGCCCTACATCACCGTCGACGCCGACAAGAACCCGTTGTTCCTCGACGAGCAGCTGACCCGTGCCGAGTTCCAGAGGATCACCCAGGATCTGCTGGACCGCACCCGTCAGCCGTTCCAGTCGGTGATCAAGGACGCCGGCATCTCGGTTTCCGAGATCGACCACGTGGTGCTCGTCGGTGGCTCGACCCGTATGCCCGCCGTCACCGACCTGGTCAAGGAACTGACCGGTGGCAAGGAGCCCAACAAGGGCGTCAACCCCGACGAGGTCGTCGCCGTGGGCGCCGCGCTGCAGGCCGGTGTGCTCAAGGGCGAGGTGAAAGACGTTCTGCTGCTTGACGTCACCCCGCTGTCCCTCGGTATCGAAACCAAGGGTGGCGTGATGACCAAGCTGATCGAGCGCAACACCACCATCCCGACCAAGCGGTCGGAGACCTTCACCACCGCCGACGACAACCAGCCGTCGGTGCAGATCCAGGTCTTCCAGGGTGAGCGTGAAATCGCTTCGCACAACAAGCTGCTCGGCTCCTTCGAGCTGACCGGTATCCCGCCGGCCCCGCGCGGCGTGCCGCAGATCGAGGTCACCTTCGACATCGACGCCAACGGCATCGTGCACGTCACCGCCAAGGACAAGGGCACCGGCAAGGAAAACACGATCAAGATCCAGGAAGGCTCCGGCCTGTCCAAGGAAGAGATCGACCGGATGATCAAGGACGCCGAGGCACACGCCGAGGAGGACAAGAAGCGTCGCGAAGAGGCCGACGTCCGCAACCAGGCCGAGTCGCTGGTCTACCAGACGGAGAAGTTCGTCAAGGAACAGCGTGAGGCCGAGGGTGGCTCGAAGGTCCCCGAAGAGACGCTGTCCAAGGTCGACGGCGCGATCGCCGAGGCCAAGTCGGCGCTGGAAGGCACCGACATCTCCGCGATCAAGGACGCCATGGAGAAGCTCGGTGTCGAGTCCCAGGGTCTGGGTCAGGCGATCTACGAGGCCACGCAGGCCGAGCAGGCCGCCGGTGGATCCGACGCCGGGGCAGCTGCTGATGACAACGTGGTGGACGCCGAAGTCGTCGACGATGACCGGGAGAACAAGTGACGCAACCTCAAAACGGCGGCGACGATCCGCAGGAGCCGGTGACCATCACCGACAAACGGCGCATCGATCCCGATACCGGTGAGGTACGCGACCAGGCGCCGGCCCCCAGCGGGCCGGCGTCGGCCGCATCGCCTACCGGAGAGTCGGCGAGCGACAGCGACGAGGTGGCCGAACTCAAGTCGACCCTGCAGCGCGTCAAGGCCGAATACGACAACTACCGCAAGCGGGCACTGCGCGACCAGCAGGTCACCGCAGACCGGGCGAAGGCCGGCGTCATCACCCAACTCCTGGGCATCCTCGACGACCTCGACCGGGCCCGCGCCCACGGCGACCTGGAATCCGGTCCGCTCAAGTCGGTTGCCGACAAGCTCGTCAGTGTCCTTGAAGGACAAGGGCTTTCCGCGTTCGGTGAAGAGGGCGACGAATTCGACCCGTCGTTGCACGAGGCCGTGCAGCACGAGGGTGAAGGCACTCATCCCGTGGTCGGGACCGTGATGCGCCGGGGTTACCGCATCGGCGAGCAGGTGGTCCGCCACGCCATGGTGGGCGTGGTCGACACCGTCGCCGATGCCGACGGCGGTGCGGATAACGCTGACGCCGCCGGTGATCAGGCCGCAGAATCAGACAACTAGATACAACGACTAGAGAGAAGAGGTAAGGAGGTGGCGCATGGCCCAACGCGAGTGGGTCGAGAAGGACTTCTACAAAGAACTTGGCGTCTCCTCTGACGCCAGCGCCGACGAGATCAAGAAGGCCTACCGGAAGCTGGCCTCTGAACTGCATCCCGACCGCAATCCCGATGCGGGAGCGGCCGAGCGGTTCAAGGCGGTTTCCGAGGCGAACAGCGTCCTGTCGGACCCCGCGAAGCGCAAGGAGTATGACGAGACCCGCCGGTTGTTCGCCGGTGGCGGGCGCCGGTTCAACCCGGGTGGGAACTTCGGTGGCGGGTTCGGTTCCGACGGAGCCGAATTCAACCTGGGAGACCTGTTCGACGCGGCCGGCCAGAGCGGCGGCGCCAACATCGGTGACCTCTTCGGCGGGCTGTTCGGCCGTGGCGCCCAACCACGGCCGAGCCGGCCCCGCCGAGGCAACGACCTGGAAACCGAGACCGAGCTGTCGTTCCTGGAAGCCACCAAGGGCGTGGCCATGCCACTGCGGCTGACCAGCCCGGCGCCCTGCACCAACTGCCACGGCAGTGGTGCGCGGCCGGGCACCAGCCCCAAAGTGTGCCCGAACTGCAACGGCTCCGGTGTGGTCAACCGCAACCAGGGTGCATTCGGGTTCTCCGAGCCCTGTACCGAATGCCGGGGCAGCGGCTCGATCATCGAGCACCCCTGCGAGGAGTGCAAGGGCACCGGCGTCACCACCCGGACCCGCACCATCAACGTGCGGATCCCTCCCGGTGTGGAGGACGGCCAGCGCATTCGGCTGGCCGGCCAGGGCGAGGCCGGGTTACGGGGCGCCCCCTCGGGCGACCTCTACGTCACCGTGCATGTGCGCCCGGACAAGGTGTTCGGACGTGACGGCGACGACCTGACGGTCAGCGTCCCGGTCAGCTTCCACGAATTGGCGCTGGGTACAACGCTTTCCGTTCCCACGCTGGATGGCAAGGTCGGCGTGCGGGTGCCCAAGGGCACCTCCGACGGCCGCATCCTGCGGGTGCGCGGGCGCGGTGTGCCGAAACGCTCCGGGGGACACGGTGACCTGCTGGTCACGGTGAAGGTCGCCGTGCCGCCGAACCTGGAAGGTGAAGCGGCCGAGGCGTTGGAGGCCTACGCGAAAGCCGAACGGGACAGCGGGTTCGATCCGCGGGCTGGTTGGGCGGGCAATTTATGAGCCAGCGTAAGGAGGAAGCCCGTACGTTCCTGATCTCGGTGGCCGCCGAGCTGGCCGGTATGCACGCGCAAACCCTGCGCACCTATGACCGGCTCGGCCTCGTCAGCCCGCAACGCAGTTCCGGAGGTGGGCGACGTTACTCAGAACGCGACGTCGATCTGCTCCGCGAGGTGCAGCGGCTGTCGCAGGACGAGGGCGTCAACCTGGCCGGTATCAAACGCATCATCGAACTCACTAATCAGGTGGATGCGTTGCGCACCAGGGTGTCTGAGTTGACCCAGCAGGTCGAGCGGCTCACCACCGATCAGCGCCGCGATGTTTCGGCGGCGTCGAAAGCGGTGGTCCTGTGGCAGCCCCGACGGGGCGCACGTTAGCCGACTCTGATCGAAAAGATGGCCGTCTCCGGTTTTCCGGGGGCGGCCATCCGGTAATTGCCTTGGCGCAGTGCGTCGGTGGGTGCCGTCATCGGCTCGATCCCCGCCACGGCATCGTTGCCCGGTGCGAACAGCTGGGCTGCGGTGTAGCCCTTGTCGAAGGTGACCTCGATCCGATGCTGACCGCCCGAGAGTGCGAACACCGCGCCCGCGTCGACCTCATCGAATCCGTCGTCGAGTTCGGTGTCGCCCAATTGTGTTGTCCCACCTGGCCACTCCCGGAATTCACCGGTGGGAAGCCCACGGTCGTCCACCAGTCGGTGCCGCATGGCGGGGGAGTGCAGGTCCCAATCTTTCCGGGGCACACCGGGAATCGTCAGATACGGGTGGTAGCCGTAACAGAGCGGCACCGGTTGCGTCCCGGTGGCCGTTACCGTCGTCGACACCGTGAGGATCCGGTCGGCCAATGACGCCGTCATCGTCAAACGATGCGGGAAGGGGAACGTCGCCAGTAGTGTCGGCTCAGCAGCCCAGTCCAGGGACGCCACCAGTGAGTTCTCGGACCGTTCGATCACCTGCCAGTCCGGATAGGCTGCGAGCACACCGTGGATGGGTGCGCCGTGCGGATCAGCACGCACCCCGTCAGCCCCCGGAGTGAGCTGAACCTCAGTGTCTCCGACGCGATATTCGTTGCCGCTCAATCGGTTTGCCCACGGATAGAGGATCGGGATGCCCATGGTCTTGCCGTCAGAGACGTAGGCCTGAAGGCCGCGCCGCTGGCCCAGGTACTCGATATCGCCGTCGGCCAGCGAGCTGCACACCATCCCGGCGCCCGGAACGTAGGTGGCCGTCAGCGATGACGAGGGATCCTGCAGGATGACTGGGTGAAGGTCGGCCATGGCGCCAGTCTGGCACGCGTCAGCGGGTCAGCGGGTCGTGCTGGATGCGGTCGGCGGGCGCACCCCGCTCGATCAGGGCGGATTTGGTGGCGGTGACCATCTCGGGACCACCGCAGATGAGAATTTGGCGGTCACCCCAGTTGCCGTATCTGGTCACCACCTCCGCCAAGGTTCCGGTTTGGCGCACGTGCAGGCCGCGCGGGGGCTGCACGTCGGGATATTGCCCAGCCCATGGCGGATCGGTGCTGTACTCCGACACCGGCGTCACCGACAACCAGGGGTTGGTCGAGGCGATGTGCCACAGGGTTTTCAGGTCGTACAGATCGCACGGGTAGCGGCCACCGAAGAACAGGTGAACGCGCGGGTTCTCACCGTGCAGCGTCATGTCCATGATGATGTTGCGCAGCGGGGCCAGGCCTGTGCTGCCGGCCACCATCAGCACGTCTTCGCCGTCACGGTCCACGTGTAGCCCGCCATGTGGGCTGGACAGCCGCCAGCGGTCCCCGATCCGGGTTTCGGCGACGATGGCCGTGCTCACCATGCCGCCGGTGACCGAGCGCACGTGGAACTCGATGGCCCCCGAGCGGTCCGAGGGGATGGCGGGGCTCAGATAGCGCCACCGCCGTGGCCATTGCGGCACCTGGACGGTGACGTACTGGCCGGGGTGATAGAACAGCGCCTGGTCGAGCTGGAGCCGGATCACCGAGACATCGCGGGTCACCCGGTGATGTTCGATGACGGTGCCGTCGCAGTAGGCGGGGGAATCCTCGGCGTCGGCAGCTCCCCGCATCACCCCGATGAACAGGGCCACCGCGTCGTGGGCGGCTTCGGCGAGCCGGTCGTCCCACTCGGTCTCCAGGTGATCGCGCAGTGCGTTGTACAGCGCATCCTGCATCGAGTCGTAATGGCTCTGCATCACGCCGTATTTGCGGTGGTCTCTGCCGAGCTGTGCCAGGAACGCCACCGGCTCTTCGGCACGCTGGGCGATCAGCTCGCCGAACAGCCAGGTCAGAGCGCGGCCGAAGACCTCGCGCTGGCTGGTCATGTCGGGAGGGAACAGGTCCCGGGCCGAGAGGTCGGTGGCAAACCACCGGGTATAGAAGTCGAGGATCAGGGTGTGCGAGCCGTGCGCAGGGTCGACGGCGCGCTGCAGTGTCTCCAGTGCTTCACGGTCATCGAGTCCCACGGAGCTGCATCATAGGCGCGGTTCGCGTGGGCCGCCGCAAACCCACGATGACCACCAACGTCCGCCCGGCCATCGCCCAGCAACCGAGCACGAAGAGGGCGGTGTCGGCGCCGGAGCCGCCGGAGTATGCGGTGGACCGCAACAGGGTGGCGCGTGGCGGGCCCCAGGCGGCAGGCAGCGTGCGTACCACCTGCCGATGCAGATGAGTTGGGGCGGCCTGAGGCGTAGGTGCTACTTGCCGAATGTGGCGCTTGCGGCCACCTTTGCGTACTTCCCCATCGCCTGGCCGATCTCCACTGCGTTCGCCATCGAGTTGGCGTTCATCATGGAAGTCTGGCCGGCAGCGAGAGGCACGGAGCCGGCGACAGCTCCGACCTCAATCGCGATCGCGTAGGGGGCCGTGGCTGGAAACGCCTTCGCCGCCATTGCAGGCAGGATGGCGTATCCGAGTACCGTTGCGCAGGTCCCGAGAAAACTACGTGTCTGGTCGATCTGGCCAGCTTGTTTGCTGATGACAGCTTCCATCTCTTTATCGGCTTCAGCGATCATGCGTGCACGTTCCTGTTGCTTCGCATCTTGTCCGGTGTAGGCCTGCGAAGCGCCTCCTTGCCATCCGGAGGTCGGCTTCGCCGATTCCAGTGTCTGGTCGACGTCGCCCAATTGTGCTGCGCCCTGCCCGAACCTGTCGCCACTGTCTGGAGTGCCGATACCACAGGTCATGGTCATTCCCTGGATGGCCAATAGGCCAGCTGAAATGATGGGGGTGGCATAGGACTTGTTGAGAAACATCTGCACGATGCCGATCGCGTCTGATCCCAACCCGAGCTTGTCCCCGGCATCATCGTGAGACTTTGTGGACCACAGAGTGTTGGCATTTCCGAGGTCGGTTACCTTCTCGCTGTTGCCGAGGACATCGCTTGCCCTTTGCGCGGCATCCCAAAAGCTCATTCTGGTCTGGTCCTTCCTTCGCTGGGACCAGCCTAACAGCACGCCAACATGTTGCTATGCAGCAATTTTGGGCGTTCAACACGCGGTTTGACGTTCTCTGAGACAACACCGAACGGGCTGCGGGCTGGTGTCTAGAGTGACGGCACACTCATCGGGCCCACCGCGAGAACGGCGCTAGCGAATCGAGATGGTCGTACAGAAAGTGTGCAAATGCGGTGGCCAACAGCAGCGTAGGTGTTGGTGGGGCCGTGGGACGCGCACAGTCGAGCCGGTAATCGAAGGTCGCGTACATGACCATGCGTTCAAGCTTGGATTGGTTCCGTTGACTACGTACCCGTCCGATCTCTGCACTGGTGTCGCAAATCGGTTCGTCGAGTTCCAACTTGGTGAACTTCGGGATATAGGAACGTATTTCGGTAGTGCCCAGCGATTGGTCCTGATACTCGAGCTCGAAAGAAATTTTGGGGGTTCGGAAGAATTGCCAGTACGAGCTGGTCTGGCGAAGGCAGCCGAGTTCTAGGCCGGAGGGGTCGTGAACCAGAAGACGATGTTTGCCGCGGCCTCGGAATCCGACGGATCGCGTGAACTGCAGCAGTTGGGTGCCATCCGGCCGAACGACCTCGAATACGAGTTCGCTTATTGCCTCAGCTCCCCGGGGGAGTGCTTCCCGTGGTTGGATCAAAGCGAGTAGTTGCCCACCTAGGTTCGTAATGCGGCAACGAATGTCGCTGCTGACGCTGCCGTGGATTGGTTGCAGGAACAGCGTTGGCTCCCCGAAGGGGTAGCCGCCTGACGACACGGGTGGGGTAGGGAATGATGCCGCGGTTTCCTGCTGCTTCGGTGAACCAGTTGCTATGTGGGCTGTCCATTGCCGACCGTCAAAGTATCGAATTTGCTGCATGTTCCACGGATCGGTAAACCAGCCCGCTTGCGGGGGCGGCGGCACGGATTCGTTGATGATGGTTCCTCGGTCAGTCTTGCCGCTCAGAGTGCCGCGCGATGAGCGCGAGGTCAGCCTCGTGGGCCTGTTCCGGGGTGGCGAACGGCATGTTGGTCTCCACGAAATCCCGCGCGTCGCGGAGATTCATGCCTTGCTCGACGAACATGTTCACTACCCCGACGTGCACGACCGCAGAAGCCTTCTTCGCCGCCACGCCTGCCACGAACCGGATCTCTTCAGCCAATTGGGATTCGGTCAGGGCGGTCACCTTTGGATCCAGATCGACCTGTGCGACCGACCCGCCGAGGTAGGCCGTCACGGCAACGGTGCCAGGAGGGTTGATCGCCTGGACCATGGGCCCCTGATCTTCGTCCGCCGTAGCCGCGTCGGCATCGACCGCGCCGAAACCGTCGTCCTCATCTTCGTCGACTTCTACGTTGGTGAAGTCGTCGACACCATCGAGGCTCGTCCCGTGGTCGATTCCACCGACGGAGTAGTCGGGCAGGGCGTCAAGTCCTGACCCGTCGTCGGGTTGGACTGGTGTGTCGAAGTCAAGCGCGTCCAAACCTGTGTCTTCAGAGTGGAAGAACTCATCGTCCGGATCGTGTGTGGTCACGTGTCTGAAGTCCCGATTCTGATCGAAGGCCCGCGCGAGCCGAGACAACTGGCTTTGATTCGCACGTTACCGCTGACGAAGTTGGGGCTGGTAGTGGGCTCAGCGCGGATGCATCTCTTTACTGAGTTTGCCCGCCCCTTGCGCGTCGGACTGGTCGTAACGTGACGCCGCGATCCCAAGCCGGCTCGACAGGCTGGTCGAGACCGAGTTCATGCCGGCGCATGCAGCAGCGCGTGCGCTTTCTGCCGCTGCGACGGCCGCGTTGGCGGCTGAGCAGACGACGCCGTGATTAACCATCATTGACGAGCTGACACCATGTGCCGCCGTGGCCGCCGCGAGGAGCTGTTCCGCGGCGGTGGCCTGCGTCTGCGCAAGTTCGAGCACGTGTGAGGTAATCACGCGCAGTTCGCCGGACATGTGGATCTCCTCGTGTATCAGCTGCGAGTGTTGGCAGCCCCGTTCTGATGAAGGCTCTATCTGTGGGTGAGCTTAACTGCCCACTAGGGGACCTCTGTGCACCAATCTTGTTGCTGCGGATTTCATCGGGCGATTTGGTGAGGCGCCCAATGGGCAGTTGTCCGAGACGGTTTCCGCCAAACGCGTTGGCCCGCTCGGTCAAGATCGGTCTCGGGTGAGCAGACCCGCGTTTAGGCTGTCGCCGTGCGAGGGGACATATTGGCAGCGGAGTTTGTCGCGCGGGGGCGTCTGCCGAGTACCAAAGAGGAGTGGCTCGGACTGTTGGCGGCCATCGGCGTGATGATCGCAACCTATGTGCTGGTCCAGGTTGGGCCGGCCGCAGCGTAGCCAAGGAGTTGGATGCGCTGGAAGCACGATTTGTAGCGGAATCAGCCCAGTTCAAATCCCGTTGGCCCGCGCAACTGCTATGGCAGGCGCCGTATTTGGAGCTCGAAGCGGAGGCGGAGCGTTCTTGGCGAGTGGTCTTCGCCCTGGAAAGTCGGCGTGATCTCGCGCACCGAGGTCGAGGCGGTGACTTTGATGCTCAAATCGCTGCCGTTCGCAGCTGGATCACCACAATCGTCAACGCGATGAATAGCTCGGCTTCACGTGGACGGTAAGCCGATGTATGACCATGTGCTTGCTGCGGGTTCTCACGAGCCAAAGAGCTTCCTCACCTACTTGACGGTTGGTCTGGTGTTGTCTGCTCTCTTCGCTGCCGGAGCGATTGGGTTGTCGATGGTGCCGTCATCCGCGGGCGAACGGTTGGACGCTGAGCGCGCTTGGCTGTACACCCACTCTGAAGCGTTCTGGGCTCGATGGCCGAACAATCGTGTGTTCGACGCGCCCTATGAGGAATTGGCTGCGGAGAGCGCCAGGTGTGAGCGGGTCATCGAGATATGTCAGGGGCAACGCGGTACGACTGTGCGGCCAGCGTACGGGGCGGCCCGAGAATCTTACGACCAATCCAACAGCCAGATTGCGACGTACCAGCACATGCTCAGCACCGTGCACAATGCGATGAATATGCGATCGCGCAAGGTAGAGGTCCCCGGCCGCCGCGGCCCTTCGGTGCGCGAGTTCCGATACCTTCAAATTGAATCTCACATGAACATCAGGGCACCGCACTGTTGGTCATGTGGCCGGTATTACCCAAGCCACCACCTCTGTCTCGAAGGCCGCAATTGATACGGGATCCGGGTCGTCCAGTGTCAGCGACAGAGTCGCTGACACGCGGGCACTGGGCAGATGATGCTCGTGGGGCCAGGGGTGCCTGAGTGCCAAAAACGGCGAGCGACAATGGTTCTCGTGGGGCGACCGTTGCCTGTGTGGCGATTGTCGCTCGATTGTCGCTAATAAGT
This sequence comes from Mycobacterium sp. E802, assembly GCF_001666875.1. NCBI lineage: Bacteria > Bacillati > Actinomycetota > Actinomycetes > Mycobacteriales > Mycobacteriaceae > Mycobacterium > Mycobacterium sp. E802. The sequence continues at coordinate 23,947 of NZ_LZJD01000012.1, read as the reverse complement.
GGGCACATCGGATACCCGTCTGGAAACAAGCGATGGATGTGACCAGAGGAGCGCCTAAAACTATGCCTCAGCCACCCTCGAACTGATTCTGCCCCAACGTATTCACAAAAGAAGGCCCGCGCCGGTCGAGTTCACGCAGGTACTCGTCAGCCCACGTGCCAAATGGCTTGTGCGCCAGGTATTCATTGCGGAACCGGTCGTCTTCGGACACTTCGGAAACGCAGAATGATGGAATGGCGAGATCGACCACCGGGCCGCCGCGTTCGACTTCGGAGAGCAACAGCGGTGCGTTGCGGCCCAGGAACTGGTCGATGATCCAGCCGTCCTCGCCCAGCCACATCGAGTAGCGGACCTTGGCGACCACATGTTCGGATCGGCCGACGATCTGCGCTGCCACCAATGGGTCGAGTTCGCGTTCGGCTTCGTATCGGGTACCGCCGACGGCGGGGCCTTTGGCGGTCATCGTTCCCAGTGATTCCTCGCCCAATGCCTCGACGAGTTCTGCTGCCGTCGCATCCAATTCAGCCGGTGCCGGCCCTTGTACCCGCACTCGGACGGCATAGCCGTCGGCGGCGAACAGATATGCCTGCACGATCAGGGCGGGCGTCGGATCGGAGGCCGCCGCTGCGGGCAATTCGCGGACAAAGAACTTCCGCTCGAATTCGAAATCACCGAAACCGGATTCGGACATGGCCACACCGTAGCCCGATTTGCACCGAATGCGTTACCTATAGCGCGTGAATTCCCTTGTAGAGCACAAGCAGGCCGATCACCACCAGAATTCCGGCGACCAGCACGGCGTGTTGGCGTTCCATCCAGTCTTTGAGTCGGGCCAATGCCGGGTCGAGACGGTCACCGGAAATCGCGTACGCCAGGATCGGCAAAGCAACCGTCGACCCGGCCGCCGCCACGTACCACAGCCCGGCTGCCCAAACACCGGGCTGTCCCAGGCCGGCGCTGCCGATGGCCAAACCGGCAGCCGCGCAGATGAACAGCACTTTGGGGTTCACCACGGTCAACACCGCGCCGGTCAGGGCGGCCCGCGGCGTGGTCAGCTTGCTCAGGCTGGCGAGCCAGCCGGGCATGTGTTCTGACTTCGCCCGGGTGAGAAATCGGTAGACACCGAGAACGATGAGCGCAGTACCCACCACGATGCGAAACCACGACGCCCACGTCGGTGGTTCATCGAGCGCGCCGAGCAAACCGGAGACGCCGACGAAGACGGCGGTCAACCCGGCCAGACCGACCAGCCACCCGGCCAGGAATGCCAGGCCGGTGGGGCGGGGGCGCGGCGTGTGCAGCACGAGGATCGCCGGAATGATGGTCAGCGGCGACAACGCCACCACCATTGCCAGCGGGATGAGTTCGGTGACAACCGAGCTCCAGTTCTCCGTCATCGCCAAAACCTAGCAACGCCGTATCCCGGTCGCAGCCCCTTACCAGCGACCGGCGGCGACGTCTTCGACCGCGTCGGCGGCATGTCCCGGACCACCGTGCGCATGGATCTCGGCGCTGATGGCATCGAGCCGCAACCGGGTTTGTTGATCGGCCGTGATGCCGAGCACTGCGTCACGGATCTGCGCCACGCTGGGCAAGGGGTCGTACAAATGCCTGCCGACGCCGATGGACTCCAGTCTGGCTGCATTCGCCGGCTGATCGACCGCCTGCGGTATGGCCACCATCGGTACCCCGAACCACAATCCCTCCGTGCACGAGCCCATCCCGGCGTGGGTGATGAAGCAGTCGGCCCGCTGCAGCACCGCCGGTTGCGGGACGGACTCTTGCACCTGCACCCACGATGGCACCGCACCCATCTCGGCCCGGCCGACCGCCAATACGAGCCGCCAGCCTTCTCCGTCTAAGGCGTCGATCACGTTGCGGTACACGTCGGCTCGCTCGGTATAGGCGGTGCCGAAGGCCAGCAGCGCCAGGGGACCGTCGCCGGCCGGTGGGTGCCAACCGCCGCGGTCCGTACGTCGCGGGTCGATGCAGGGTCCGACGAACCGGTAACGGTCACCGACCCGGTCGGCGTGCCGTTGCATGATCCGGGGGATTAACGCCAGGCAGCGCCGGGGCGCACCGGTCACCTCGTCGAACGTCAGTCCCGTTTCCGAATCGGCGAGCCAACCGTCGAACGCCTCGCGATAAGCCCGTCCGCCTGGGCTGTTGAAGATCGGCACCAAGATCTCGGCCATGTCCTCGTGGTAGCCGTCCCAGGCCACCTCGCTGGGCGACAACTGGGCGGCGGGCACGCCCCAGTAGGCAGCGGCGACGGGCCCGGCCATCCCGCCGATGTCGTACAGCACCACGTCGGGGCGGTCAGCGTCGAGGGCATTGTGAACCTGTGGCAAAACGTGAATCGCCTCGTCGAGGAAGATTCGCATGCCCGCGGCCGGGTCGGTCTCGTCGAACGCTTCCGGAGCACCGGGGGCGCCCGGCAGTACCGAGGTGCATCCGATCACGTCGGCTCCGGTCGGCCGGACCAGATCGGCCAGATGAGCACCGACGAGGTAGCTGACCCGATGGCCGCGGCGCACCAGTTCGTGGATAACCGCGAGATGTGGGTACATGTGGCTGGGAGCGGATGCAGCGACGACGGCAATGTGTGAGGCAGGGTGCACCTGATCGAGTCTGCCGATCAAAAATTTCTAAACTTGAGCGGAACAGACTCAACCTTGACTACGTTGTACATCGCGACAAGCATTTTCTCTATCGGAAAAGGGAGGTGTCGTGGACTCGTTCAACCCGACGACCAAGACTCAGGCGGCGCTGACCTCAGCGTTGCAGGCGGCCAGTTCCGCCGGCAATCCGGAGATCCGTCCCGCTCATCTTTTGATGGCACTGCTGACTCAGAATGAAGGCATTGCCGCACCGCTGCTGGAGGCCGTCGGCGTGGACCCCGCGACGATCCGGACCGAGGCGCAGCGGTTGCTCGACCGGCTGCCCAGCGCCAGTGGCGCCAGCAGCCAACCCCAACTGAGCCGTGAATCGCTCGCCGCGATCACCACGGCCCAGCATCTGGCCACCGAGATGGACGACGAGTACGTCTCCACCGAACATCTGATGGTCGGCCTGGCCACCGGCGACTCCGAGGTCGCCAAACTGCTGACCGGTCACGGTGCTTCGCCCGAGGCGCTGCGGGAGGCGTTCACCAAGGTGCGCGGCAGCGCACGGGTCACCAGCGCGGATCCCGAGGGCTCGTATCAGGCGTTGGAGAAGTACTCCACCGATCTGACCGCGCGCGCCCGGGAAGGCAAGCTGGACCCGGTCATCGGCCGCGACAACGAGATTCGTCGCGTCGTGCAGGTGCTGAGCCGGCGGACCAAGAACAACCCGGTGCTCATCGGTGAACCCGGCGTCGGCAAGACCGCGATCGTCGAGGGTCTGGCCCAGCGCATCGTGGCCGGCGACGTGCCGGAAAGCCTGCGGGACAAGACCGTCATCAGCCTGGACTTGGGCTCGATGGTGGCCGGTGCCAAGTACCGCGGTGAGTTCGAGGAACGCCTCAAGGCCGTCCTCGACGAGATCAAGGACTCGGCCGGGCAGGTCATCACGTTCATCGACGAGCTGCACACCATCGTCGGCGCCGGTGCCACCGGTGAGTCGGCGATGGACGCGGGCAACATGATCAAGCCCATGCTGGCCCGCGGTGAGCTGCGCCTGGTCGGCGCGACGACTCTCGACGAGTACCGCAAGTACATCGAGAAGGACGCCGCGCTGGAGCGTCGATTCCAGCAGGTGCTTGTCGGCGAACCGTCCGTAGAGGACACCGTCGGCATCCTGCGCGGCCTCAAGGACCGCTACGAGGTGCACCACGGTGTGCGCATCACCGACTCGGCGCTGGTGGCTGCGGCCAGCTTGTCTGACCGCTACATCACCAGCCGCTTCCTGCCCGACAAGGCCATCGACCTGGTCGACGAGGCCGCCTCGCGGCTGCGGATGGAGATCGACTCCCGGCCGGTCGAGATCGACGAGGTCGAGCGGTTGGTCCGTCGCCTCGAGATCGAGGAGATGGCACTCGAAAAGGAAGAGGACGACGCGTCCAAGGAGCGGCTGGAGAAGCTGCGTGGCGAGCTGGCCGACTACAAGGAAAAGCTCTCGGAGCTGACCACCAGATGGCAGAACGAGAAGGGCGCCATCGACGTGGTCCGCGAGCTCAAGGAGCAGCTGGACAGCCTGCGCGGTGAGGCCGACCGGGCCGAGCGCGACGGTGACCTGGCCAAGGCCGCCGAACTGCGGTACGGCCGGATCCCTGAGGTCGAGAAGAAGCTCGACGCCGCGCTTCCGGTGGCCGAGGCTCGTGAGAACGTGATGCTCAAGGAAGAGGTCGGCCCCGACGACATCGCCGAGGTGGTCGAGGCGTGGACCGGCATTCCGGCCGGGCGCATGCTCGAAGGCGAGACGGCCAAGCTGCTGCGCATGGAGGAGGAGCTGGGCAAGCGCGTCATCGGCCAGAAGGCCGCGGTGACCGCGGTGTCGGATGCGGTGCGCCGCAGCCGGGCCGGGGTGGCCGACCCCAACCGGCCGACGGGTTCGTTCATGTTCCTCGGGCCGACGGGTGTCGGTAAGACCGAGCTGGCAAAGGCGTTGGCGGAGTTCCTCTTCGACGACGAGCGCGCCATGGTCCGCATCGACATGAGCGAGTACGGCGAGAAGCACTCGGTGGCTCGGTTGGTCGGTGCCCCTCCCGGATACATCGGCTATGACCAGGGTGGTCAGCTGACCGAGGCGGTGCGGCGGCGTCCGTACACGGTGGTGCTGTTCGACGAGATCGAGAAGGCTCACCCGGACGTGTTCGATGTGCTGCTCCAGGTGCTCGACGAGGGCCGGTTGACCGACGGCCAGGGCCGTACGGTCGACTTCCGCAACACGATCCTGATCCTGACCTCCAACCTGGGTGCCGGTGGCACCGAGGAGCAGGTGATGGCCGCGGTGCGGGCGGCGTTCAAGCCGGAGTTCATCAACCGGCTCGACGACGTGATCATCTTCCACGCCCTGGAACCTGGCGAGCTGGTGTCGATCGTCGACATCCAACTGCAACAGCTGCAGAAGCGGCTGGCGCAACGTCGGCTCACCCTGGAAGTGTCGCTGCCCGCCAAGCAGTGGCTGGCCCAGCGCGGCTTCGACCCGCTCTACGGTGCCCGCCCGCTGCGCCGGCTGGTGCAGCAGGCCATCGGTGACCAGCTGGCCAAGATGCTGTTGGCCGGCGAGGTGCACGACGGTGACGTCGTCCCGGTCAACGTCAGTGCCGACGGCGAAGGCCTGGTCCTCGGCTGAGTTAGCCCGCCGAAAAGACACAAACCCGCACAATTCCCGTGGGAAGAGTGCGGGTTTGTGTCTTTTCGCGCTAGAAACTGAACCGGCCGGCGAACCCACGCAGTGGCACGTCGGCACTCGTCAACAACCCGGGCGGGGCTTTGACCACCGAGGCGATCGCGTTGAGCGCGGGTAGCCCTGTCACCGTCATGCCGATCGAGGCAAATGAGTCCGGATCGGAAAGGTCCACACCGGGTTTCGGGAAGATCATGTGCTTGTTGTAGACGCACGGATCGCCCTTGATCTGGGTGATGTAGCAGCCCTTGATGTCCCAGCTGGGATCGGTGTGCGGCGTCATCTGCCATTCCAGGTGCGTCTCGACGCGCGGCACACCGTCGATCATGCCCTGATACTTGATGTAGTTACCGCCCAGCGATCCCTTGGGCAGCTTGTACCACCCGAGGTCGACATCCTTTGTGCAGGCCCCGAGTTCGGCACTGAACTTCACCTCGTCGAGTTCGAGTCCGAAGCAGTCGGCCATCATCAACACGCTGTCGGCGAACACCCGGGTGTACTTCTCGAGCTTTCCCGGGATCGACGGGTCGTCGACCGGCAGGCCGTAGCCGACCTCGATCCAGGTGTCCTTGCTGTGATGGCATGACACATCGACGGATTCGATGGTGGTGACGTTCTCGATCTCGGCCACGTCGGCCGAACACACCACACCCAGAATCTGGTTGACGCCCGGGTTCATCCCGGTGCCGTAGAACGTCGAGCCACCCTTCTCGCACGCCTCGGCGAGCAGCTGCGACACCGGCTTCCCGGACGGGTGCGGATGGTTGGTGTCACGGTGCCAGCCGGTGATCCAGTCGGCTGTGGTGACGATATTGATCCCGGCCTCAAGGACTTTCACGTACAGGTCCTCGTCCGGAAACACGCCGTGAAAGGTCAACACGTCAGGACGCGCGGCGATGATGTCATCGACCGAGCCGGTGGCTGTCACGCCGATCGGCTCGATCCCGGCAATCTCACCGGCGTCACGGCCTATCTTTTCGGTTGTGTAGCAATGTAATCCGATCAGTTCGAGATCGGGCCGCTGGCCGATACGCTTGATCATCTCGGTGCCGACGTTGCCGGTCGCCACCTGGAAAACCCGGATCTTCTCGGTCATAGGGCGTCTGCCTTTCTGGCGTCGGGATAGAACTGCATGGCCCACTTGCGGATTGCGGTGAAGCCTTCGTATTCGGCGGTGGCCAGCGCCGGGGGATCGGAATAGCGCTGGTGTGACCAGATGTGGATGTCCTGGGTGAACTGGCGGATCACCTCGTCGCCGAACTCGGCGGCCTTCGCAGCGGCCCGAACAGAATCTTTCCCGGGGGTCCGGCCGATGTAGACCATGAACCGCACGTCGGAGGTGGACTCGTCGACAGGCGTGACCGCTGAAATGGTCCGGTTGTCGATCATTCCCCAGCTCTTGGTCACCGCGATGCCCAGGCCGCCGTTGATGGCTTCGACGCCGCTGCGCACGTCGTCGATCGATTGTTGATCGTCGCCCTCGAAGGTGATGGTGAAGTCCACGTAGGAGATGGGTGCGGCGAAGTCGTGGCGGGTGAACACCGGCACGATCGGCGTCTGGTGCACGAACTTGAAGTGGGCGAAGTCGACGCCGTTCTCCAGCACGTACTGCGGATGCAGCTCGAGCGCTTCGCGGAACAACCGCTGCTGGGGGTAGTAGTCGGCGGCGCTGCTGCCGTCGGCGAAGGACGCGAACACATCCGGCGCGTCGAAGAACGGCTCGCGCCCTTCGATGTCGTGCCAGATGTAGATGGCCTCGTTGCGTTCCACGACGGGGTAGGTGCGGATGCGCCGACCGCGGTTGGGCCGGTCCTGGTACGGGATGCAGACGTTGCGGCCCTCGGCGTTCCACTGCCAGCCGTGGAACGGGCATTGGATGACCTCGCCGACGACCTGGCCGCCGAATCCGAGGTGGGCACCGAGATGCTCGCAGTAGGCGTTCATCACGGTCACCTGCCCGGCTTCCGAACGCCAGGCGACCATCTCCTCGCCGAAGTACTTCATGGCATGGACGGCCCCGGCGGCGACCTGGTCCGACCAGGCAACTTGGAACCATCCTGTCGGCTTCATCGACAGCGGCGGTTTGGCCATGAGGCGAATCGTAGGAGCTTCTGTGAAACTTTGGAAGAGGGTTCTGTGAAACCGGGGTAGCCTCTCGAAGATGACCGAGGTGAGCGCGCGCCGCACCAACCGCCGCGGTGAAGCCACCCGGGAGAGCATGCTGGAGGCCGCCCGCAAGGCGCTGGCCACCGGAGATCCGACCGCGGTCTCGGCCAACCGGATCGCCAAAGAGATCGGCGCCACGTGGGGCGCGGTGAAGTACCAGTTCGGTGACATCGACGGGTTCTGGGCCGCGGTCCTGCAGCGCACCGCCGAGCGTCGGGCGGGCATGCTGAGCCACCACGACGGCAATGCGCCGCTGCGTCAGCGCGTCGCCGGCATCATCGACCTGCTCTATGACGGATTGACCGCCAGCGACTCACGGGCGATCGAGAACCTGAGGGCCGCCCTGCCACGCGACCATGCCGAGCTCGAACGGCTCTACCCGAAGACCGCGGCCGAACTGTCGTCGTGGGGACAGAGCTGGTTGCAAACCTGTCAGCAGGCCTTCGCCGACCTCGACGTCGACCCTGAGCGGGTCCATGAGGTCGCCTCCTTCATTCCGGGGGCGATGCGCGGCATCACCTCGGAGCGTCAACTCGGCACCTACACCGACCTCGACGTGGCCCGCCGCGGACTCACCAATGCGATCGTCACGTACCTCGAGGAGTCCCGGTTACAGCCCGCTGAGCACCAGTAATCGGGTTGTGACCTCACAAGGCTGGGGCATTGCCCCGGTCAACAAGTAGGCTAGGCCCGATGGTCCCGCTCTGGTTCACGCTGTCCGCACTCTGTTTCGTGGGTGCGGCGGTGCTGCTGTACGTCGACATCGACCGTCGACGTGGGTTGGGACGGCGCCGTAAGTCTTGGGCGAAGTCGCATGGCTTCGATTACGAGCACGAGTCGCACGAAATCCTCAAGCGCTGGAAGCGCGGGGTCATGTCGACCATCGGTGACGTCACGGCCAAGAACGTCGTCCTCGGCCAGATTCGTGGCGAGGCGGTGTTCATCTTTGACATCGAAGAGGTGGCGACGGTGATCGCGCTGCACCGCAAGGTCGGCACGAACGTCGTAGTCGATCTGCGGCTCAAAGGCATCAAGGAGCCCCGCGAGAGCGACATCTGGCTGCTCGGTGCGATCGGTCCGCGGATGGTGTACTCCACCAACCTCGACGCCGCGCGTCGGGCCTGCGACCGCCGGATGGTCACATTCGCCCACACCGCTCCCGACTGTGCCGAGATCATGTGGAACGAGCAGAACTGGACGCTCGTCAGCATGCCCGTCACCAGTACCCGCGCCCAATGGGACGAGGGACTGCGCACCGTGCGTCAGTTCAACGACCTCTTGCGCGTGCTGCCTCCGGTTTCGCAGAACGGTGTGGCACCGCAGTCCGGTCAGGGCAGTCAGGCTGCGTTGGCCCGCCGTGCCGGTTCTCCCAGCCGCCCGCTCGCCCCGACTCCGGCCGCCGCCGGGCGTCGCGAGCTGCCGCCTGGTCGGACCGACGCCGCACCGGGCCGCGGTGACGTCAGCCGTTACACCCAGCCACGTCAGGAGACCGGCCGTCCGGATGGGATCCGTCGGCCTCCGCCTCCGGCACGCAACGGCCGCCACGCCCCGCACTACCAGCGCTGAACCGCGACAGAGTAGTTGACTACGCTGTCGGCATGCCTCGTCCCGTCGCGCTGATCACCGGACCGACCTCGGGACTGGGTGCCGGGTTCGCCCGGCGTTACGCCCGCGACGGGTACGACTTGGTGCTGGTGGCACGCGATGGTGAGCGCCTCGAACAACTGGCCGCCGAGCTGCGCGACGAGGCCGGTGCCGGTGTCGAAGTCCTTCCTGCCGACCTGTCCCGTGCCCCGGACCGCGCAAACGTCGCCGAGCGGCTTGGGGCCGGGGTTCAGGTGTTGGTGAACAACGCCGGGTTCGGCACGTCGGGTGAATTCTGGACTGCGGACCTGTCCCAGTTGCAGGACCAGTTGGCGGTCAACGTCACCGCGGTGATGGAGCTGACCCACGCAGCGCTACCGTCGATGATCGACGCGGGCGCCGGCACCGTGATCAACGTGGCCAGCGTCGCGGGTCTGGTGCCCGGGCGGGGATCGACGTATTCGGCCTCCAAGGCCTGGGTGGTCTCGTTCACGGAGGGGTTGGCCAACGGGCTCGGCGGTACCGGCGTCGGGGTGCATGCCCTGTGCCCAGGCTTCGTCCACACCGAGTTTCATGCCCGTGCGGGCATCGACATGGCGGGCACACCGTCGTTCATGTGGCTGCAGGTCGACGACGTGGTGCGAGACTGCCTGTCCGACGTGGCCGCGGGCAAGGTGGTCATCGTGCCGGGTCTGCAGTACAAGGTGTTGACCACCGGAGGGCGGATGGCTCCGCGAAACCTGGTGCGCGCCATGACAAAAGCAGTGGGAAAAGGTCGTGGGAGAACTTAGAACAGAACTTTCGTACCGGTGCGGGCGCTGATCGCGGCGGTGATGGCGGTACTTCTCGTCGTCACCGCGGGCTGCGCGCCCGATCAACCGGCACGAACCTATGAGGCGTCGACTGCGGCGCTCGGTGAGTCGTTGGACATCCTGGGATGGCACCTGAAAGTCTCGGATCTGCGGTTCGATTCCGAACGGGTGCTGATCGACGTCGAGGGCTCGGCCTCCGGCGATTCCCCGGCCAAGCCCGAGGACCTCAGGTTCGGCCTGTACGGCGCCCTGGCGCATCCGATCGAGGCCGACGCCCTGCACGGTTGTGACGGTGTGACCAATCTGGGTCTGCGGCCTCTGTCGGCACCATCGCCTGACAAGCTCACGGGCACAGTGTGCTTGGGGCCGTTGCGGGATCAGAGTCAGGTGCGCGGGGTCTACGTCTATTCGCCGCGCGAACGCATCGCCGGAACCACCATCGCCTATCCGGCCGCCTTTCCGGTCGGGATGCTGCCGACCAACGTCAACGACACCGGCGTCACGGTCAAGACCACGAGTGTGGACGGGTTCAGCGCCGACGGCGGACAGCTGGCGCCGACCGCGATCGGTGATCCCACCGCGTTCAACGGCAAGGGTTACATGCTGCTCGGCCTCGAAATCGACGGGGCCGCATCACGTTACCGGCAGGACGCGGCCGAGCGCGGCGGTCCGCTGATGGTGGTGGTGGGCCCGACGCTGCCGCCACCGGGGCTCAGCCACATCTGCTCGGTGTACGGCTCGTCGGTGCTGATCCTGCCGGAGGCTTCGCGGGACGCGGTCAACGTGCGGGTCTCGCTGTGCTCCCAGGGGGAGATCAACGCCGCACTGTTGTACGCGTCGGTGTCGGTGATCGGGACGCATGCCGCCCTGTGGACCACCGGTGGCTGAGTCTGTCGGCCCCACCGAGTGGGGTGAGTCGCCGGGTGTCGGTCCGTGGGAGGGGCCGTTACCGACCGGCGACGACGCCGCGCGCTACGACCCCGACCTGCTGCGCGACGGGGACACCCGCAATGTCGTTGACGCCTACCGATATTGGACCCGCGAGGCGATCATCGCCGACATCGACCGACGCCGGCACCGGTTGCACATCGCGATCGAGAACTTCGGCAGCGACGCCAATATCGGCACCGTGGTGCGCACTGCGAACGCCTTCGCCGTCGATACCGTGCACATCGTCGGCCGACGGCGGTGGAACCGGCGCGGTGCCATGGTCACCGATCGTTATCAGCGGTTGCGCCATCACGACACCACCGCGGAATTGCTGTCCTTTGCCGCCGAGGCCGGGTTGACCGTCGTCGCGGTCGACAACGTGCCCGGATCGGTGCGGCTCGAACAGACTGAGTTACCCCGCGACTGTCTGCTGATCTTCGGACAGGAGGGCCCAGGTATCACTCCCGAGGCGCAGGCCGGGGCCGCTGTCACGGTTTCCATCGCTCAGTTCGGGTCCACCCGAAGCATCAACGCCGGAGTTGCCGCGGGAATCGTCATGCACGCCTGGATCGCTCGACATGCCGACATTTCGGCGGCCTGGTAAGGCAGGATCGGTGTCATGGATCAGCTATGGGCCAACCGCGCGGCCAGCGCCGAAGCTGCGATCACCCAACGGCATCTGACCAAACTCTGGCACCTGCCGGGCACTCAGCTCGGTGTGACGGCATGGCCGGCGACCAAGAAGTACCGCCAGTTCGGGACATGGCATTACTGGTGGCAGGCCCACCTTCTCGACTGTCTGATCGACGCACAGGTACGCGACCCCCAGCCGGAGCGGAAAACCCGTATCGAACGGCAGATTCGTGCGCACTGGCTGCGAAACACGGGATGGGTCAACAGCTACTACGACGACATGGCGTGGTTGGCACTGGCCATCGAGCGGGCCGGACGCCTGGCCGGGGTCGAAAAGCCCCGTCCGCTCGAGAAGTTGTGCGATCAGTTCGTCAACGCCTGGGTGCCCGAGGACGGCGGCGGTATCCCGTGGCGCAAGCAGGACCAGTTCTTCAATGCTCCGGCCAACGGGCCGGCCGGAATCTTTCTGGCCCGTTATGACGACCGGTTGCGGCGGGCCCAGCAGATGGCCGATTGGATCGACGACACCCTGATCGACCCGGAGACCCATCTGGTGTTCGACGGCATCAAGGCCGGCTCGATGGTGCGCGCCCAGTACACCTACTGCCAGGGCGTGGTGCTCGGTCTTGAGGTCGAGCTCGCGGTGCGCACGCAGGACGCCCGTCACGGCGAGCGGGTGCGCCGTCTGGTGGCCGCGGTGGACAAGGAGATGGCGCCCGACGGCGTCATCAAGGGCGCCGGTGGCGGCGACGGCGGACTGTTCAACGGCATCACGGCGCGTTACCTGGCGTTGGTGGCCACCACGCTGCCCGGTGACACCGAAGCGGACGAGGCGGCGCGCCGCACGGCCCGGTCGATCGTGCTGAAATCCGCCGAGTCGGCCTGGAATTACCGCCAGACCGTCGACGGCCTGCCGCTGTTCGGGCCGTTCTGGGATCGCAATGCCGAGGTGCCCACGGCCGGGGGCGACAAGAGCGCGGAGGCCCAGTTCGTCGACGGCGCGGTCAACGCCTCGGCGATGCCCGAACGTGATCTGTCGGTCCAGTTGTCGGGCTGGATGTTGATGGAAGCCGCGCACACGCTGGCAGAAGAGGAGTAGGCATTGACGAACTCACAACGGGCGACGATCGATTTTCCGAGCCGGATCGGCGTGTGGTGGGCCAGTGAGACCTGGTCGATGCCGGACGCGCAGGAGGTGGCCCGAGAGATCGAGGCACTCGGCTACGGTTCGTTGTTCCTGCCCGAGGTGACCGGCAAGGAATGCCTGACGCAGTCGGCGGCGTTTCTGGCCGCGACGCAGCGCCTGGTGGTCGGCACCGGTATCGCCAACATCCATGTTCGGGTGCCGAGCGCGGCCGAGACCGGCGCCCGGACCCTCACCGCGCTGTATCCCGGGCGGTTCGTGTTGGGTCTCGGGGTCAGCCACGGGCCGTTGGTCGAGCACGGCCTGCGCGGTGTGTATCAGAAGCCGCTGGCCACCATGCGGGACTATCTGGACCGGATGGCCGCGGTGCCCGAACAGATCGAACCGGGCGTCGGCCGTCCGCCCCGGCTCTTGGCTGCGCTGGGCCCCAAGATGATCGAGCTGTCGGGCACCCATGCCGACGGCGCGCACCCGTATCTCGTGACTCCGGAACAGACGCGGGTCACCCGCGACATTCTCGGGCCGGACAAATGGATCGTTTCGGAGCAGGCGGTGGCCATCGGCTCCACCGACGAGGATCAGCTCCGTCGCGCCCACGCTCACCTCGACGTCTACAGCGGTCTGCCGAATTACCGGAACTCGTGGCTGCGCCAGGGTTTTGACGAATCCGACCTCGTCCGCGGTGGTTCCGACCGGCTGGCCCGCGGCGTGGTGGGGATGGGTTCGGTGGAAAGTGCTGCGAAGGCCGTGACGGCGCACGTGGACGCCGGTGCCGACCACGTGGTGGTACAGGTACTCGGCGACAACCCGACGGCAGATCCGCGACCCGCACTGCGCGAACTCGCCGGTGCCCTCGGTCTGGGGTAGTCCTCAAGCCTTAGATTGAACGTCGTGAGAGACGTGCTGAGCACCCTGTTAGCGGTCTGGCGTGCCGGCGGCACCGCCGGCGTCGGGACCGTGGTGCGCACCTTTCGGTCGGCCCCGCGCCCAGCGGGCGCGGCGATGCTCGTCGCGCCTGACGGCACGGTGACCGGATCGGTCTCTGGTGGTTGCGTCGAGGGTGCGGTCTACGAACTGGCCACCGACGTGATGGCCACCGGCGTCCCGGTGCTGCAGCGCTACGGCGTGAGCGACGACGACGCGTTCGAGGTCGGTCTCACCTGCGGCGGCATTCTCGACGTGTTCGTTGAGCCGGTGTCCCAGGAGACGTTTCGGCAACTGGATGCGGTCGCCGACGACATCGAGGCCCATCGCCCGGTCGCGGTGGCCACCGTCATCGCGCACCCGGATTCGTCCCGGGTCGGCAGACGACTGGTGGTGCGCAGCGACGATTACGAGGGCTCCCTCGGATCGTCGCGGGCCGACGCCGCGGTGTCCGACGATGCCCGCGGCCTGTTGGCCGCCGGCCGCAGTGAGGTGTTGACCTACGGCCCGGACGGGCAGCGCCGGGGCGAGGGTATGGAGGTTTTCGTGGCGAGCCACGCGCCGCGGCCCCGCATGCTGGTGTTCGGGGCGATCGACTTCGCGGCGGCTGTCGCCCAACAGGGAACATTCCTGGGTTACCGGGTCACGGTGTGCGACGCGCGTCCGGTGTTCGCCACGCCCGCGCGGTTTCCGACGGCCGACGAGGTGGTGGTCGACTGGCCGCACCGCTACCTGGCGGCGCAGGTCGAGGCCGGCGCGATCGACGCCCGCACGGTGATCTGCGTGCTGACGCATGACCCCAAGTTCGACGTGCCGCTGCTGGAGGTGGCCCTGCGGCTACCCGAGAATGCGCGCGCCGCCTACATCGGGGCGATGGGGTCGCGGCGTACCCACGAGGACCGGATGGCGCGGCTGCGCGAGGCCGGGATGACCTCCGACGAGCTGTCCAGGCTGCGGAGTCCGATCGGTTTGGACCTCGGTGGCCGCACCCCGGAGGAGACGGCGGTGTCGATTGCAGCCGAGATCATCGCTCAGCGGTGGGGTGGTGGCGGACGGCCGCTGGCTCAGACCGACGGCCGGATCCATCACGGCTAGGCCTGTTGCTGGGCGGCGTTCTTGGCGGCGCGACGGCGCTTCAACCACTCGATGAACATCGGTGCCACGGAAGCGACCACGATCAGGATGAAGATCGGCTCGAGCAGCTTCTGGATGATCTCGAACTGGCCCAGCCAGTAGCCGAGCAGGACCAGGCCGACGCCCCAGATGATCGCGCCGAGCACGTTGAACGTCGTGAACACCGAGTAGCGCATCTTGGCGGCCCCGGCGACGATCGGCGCCAGGGTCCGCACGATCGGCACGAAGCGGGCGATGACGATGGCGAACGGGCCACGCTGTTCGAAGAACGCGTGCGCTTCGTCGAGGTACTTCTGCTTGAGCACCCGCGCCTCGGGTTTGAACATCGAGGTGCCGATGGTCCGTCCGATGATGTAGCCCACCTGGCCGCCGAGGACCGCCGCGATCGGGATGAACACCAGCAGTTGCCACAGTTGGAAGTTGGCGTTCACCGCCGTGCCCTGCGCGGCAGTGCCGGCCGCCAGCATGCCCGCGACGAACAGCAGCGAGTCGCCGGGCAGAATCGGGAACAACACCCCGGACTCGACGAAGACCACGACCAGGATGCCCACCAGGGCCCACGTGCCGAAGGATCCGATGAGGTGCAGCGGATCCATGAAATCCGGCATGAGTGCCAGATTGGTCGTCGCGGCGGGGAGGGCGGTGTCGATCACGAGTCCCAAGGGTACCGGCGGTCAGGGGGCGGGCTTGCCGTACCCGATGATGCCCGCGATCTCGGCGTCGTCGAGGGTGTGCACCCGGATGCCGCCCTCCTCGTTACCGCCGACCGTGGTGATCGCGTCGCCGTCCACCGCCACGACGAAATTCGTGTGCAATCCGAGCGGGCTGCCTTCGGCGTACATCGCCACATCACCGGTCTGCGGGCGGTAGCCGTCGACCCCGGCGAACCGCCCGGTCGCCTGGTAGTACTCCTGCAACGTGTACACGCCCGGGATCCGCCAATGCCCGGAGTTCGGGTTGGACAGCGGTTGGCCCGCCTCGTTGAGCACCCAGCTGACGAAGTCGGCGCACCACGGTTCCTCGATGCCCTCGGAGTAGTGGCTGCCACCGGGTTGGGCGTCGTACTGCGCCTGCAGAACGTCGACGATCCGGGCCTGACTCGGCGCCAGGGCGGTGCGGTCGATCTCGGGAAAGGCGACGGGTTTGCCGGGCAGGATGTCGAGCGCGGAGCCGGGCGGCCGGATCAGCAGGGCCACCACACCGACGACGACCACGGCGCCGAGGGCGCAGAGCGCCAGGAAAAGTTTGGTTCCCCCCAGTTTCACCCGATCAGGCTAGCCGGTCGGGGCCTGGCAGATCTTCCACTGATTGTCGCGGAACTGGAGGTCGAAGCTGCGGGTGGAGCGGGTTTGCGGCGCGAACGCCATGAAGCTGGTGACGTTGGCCTCGGCGTGATCGCCGTTGACCACCACCTGGTCGATGCTGGCGACCACGGGGTACTGCTTCGCCGATTCGACCCGGGCATGGGTTTCATCCCAGGCCTTCTGGTCGTACTTCACATAGTTGTCGCGGGTGGTGCCGCAGGTGATGGATCTCAGGGTGGCCAGGTCGCCGCGTTGGATGGCCGAGTCGAAGTCCTGGATCGTGGCGCGGACGTCGTCTTCTTGGGAACTCGACGCCGACGAGTTACGGGTCAGCAGGACGGTGCCCAGCACCGCAATCGCCACCAGTGCGGCGATCACCAACAGGACCGCGACCACCCATCCCCAGCTGCGCCGGGCGGTGGTCTGCGCCGGCTCAGCTGACTCGTCGCGGGGCGGGATGACTTGCGGTGCAGCGCCTTTGGGTACTTCTGCGGCGACGGTGTCGCCCTCGGCCGGCGGTGCGAACACCTCGGTCTCGGGATCCGGCGGGGTGTCGATCTTCTGGGTGGATCCGTCGAACCCGGACGGCGCGGTGAAGCGTCGTTCCTCGCTGAGTGCAACCGCCTCGGTGACCTCGTCGGCCGAACCGATGATCTCGGTGGCCGGGTCGGTCACCTCTGACGCCGGGGGTAGTTCGACCTTCTCGGTCGGTGTGTCACTGTGATGCTCGTCCGGTCCCGATGGGTTCGACATCCCTGCTGCGGTCCTCCCGTACGTCGGTACTGGTGGAGCTTATCCGTCGGTGCACAATAGGCCCATGACACGGATGGGTGATTTGTTGGGGCCGGATCCGGTTCTCCTTCCCGGGGACCCGGAGGCCGAGGACGAATTGGCCGCGGGAGAGAAGGCCGCCGTGGTGGCCGCCGCGCACCCGTCGGCATCGATCGCCTGGGCGGTACTGGCCGAGTCGGCGCTCGCCGAGGACAAGGCCGTCACCGCCTACGCGTATGCCCGCACGGGTTATCACCGTGGGCTGGATCAGTTGCGTCGCAACGGTTGGAAGGGCTTCGGTCCCGTTCCGTTCGCTCATGAGCCGAACCAGGGGTTCCTGCGGTGCGTGGCGGCACTGGCCCAGGCTGCCGACGACATCGGGGAGACCGACGAGTTCCAGCGGTGCCTGGATCTGCTCGACGACTGCGATCCGTCGGCCCGCGGCGAACTCGGCCTTTCCTGAATTCAGTCCTTGGCGTCGCAGGAGCAGTCTTCTGCGGCGTCGGGCGGTTCGACCTGCACGGTGGCGTGTGCCAGTCCGCGGGCGGTGAGGACCGCACGCGCGTCGTCGAGCACCCGCGCGGTGTCGGCGCTGCTGGTCAGGTGCGCGGTCACCATGTCCTTGCCGGGCACCAGCGTCCACACGTGCAGGTCGTGTACGCCGGTGACCCCGTCGACCGCGCCGAGCGCGGTACGCAACTCCTCGACGTCGATGTGGCTGGGCGAGGACTCCGACAGGATGCGCAGGGCGGCGCGGGCCAGGGCGATGGCGCGCGGCAGGACCCACAGCGCGACGAGGACGGCGACCACCACGTCGGCGTAAGGCCAGCCGGTGGTGACGGTGACGATGCCGGCGATCAGGACGCCGATGCTGCCGACAGTGTCGGCCACGACCTCCATGTAGGCGCCCTTGACGGCCAGGCTGTCCTTGGAGTGTGACCGCAGGAGCAGGACGACGACGGCGTTGGCGGCCAGGCCGGCCAAGGCCACCACGATCATCGGCACGCCGGGCACGTCGGGCGCATCGCCGAGGCGTTCGATGGCCTCGTAGAGGATGAATCCCGCCACGCCGAGCAGCAGGGCGGCGTTGGCCACGGCGGTGAAGACCTCGGCCCGGTGCCACCCGTACGTCCGGGCCGGGGAGGTGCTGCCGCGCTTGGCCAGCAATACCGCCGTCAATCCCATGAACATGGCGACCAGGTCGGTCAGCATGTGGCCGGCGTCGGCCAGCAGGGCGATCGAGTTGATCAGCAGCGCGGTGACCAGCTCGAGCACGAAGAACGCGCTGAGGATCGCCGCAGCGATGATCATCCGGCTGACCCGGGCATCGCTGCGGTGGCTGTGATCATGACCGGCACCCATGCCCCGCAATATATGCGGAAGTTCGCATATGTGGCAAGGGGGGTCAGAGCCAGGCGGACCAGAACCGGGTCAGCTGGCTACCGATCGATACCAACGGGCTGGGCACTCCGGACAGATCGACGAACCAGAACACCACCGAGAAGAACCACTGGTTGAGCACCGGGGTGAACAACAGGATCAACAGGATGAACAGGCCCCACTGCTTGGCCGGCTCCAGGGCCCGTTGGGTGTCCGGGCTCAGATGCGGTTCCAACGCGCCGTAGCCGTCGAGCCCGGGAACCGGAAGCAGGTTCAGCACGAGCGCAGTGACCTGAAGGAATCCCAGAAAAGCCAGCCCAGACCAGAAGACGGTGTGGCCGCCGTCGTAGCCGAGCCGGGTGATGCCCAGCAGCAGCACCGCCAACACCAGGTTGGCGGCCGGACCGGCCAGGCTGACCAGGGTTTTCTGTCGGGCCGTCATCCAGGACGTCCGGACGTAGACCGCCCCGCCGGGCAGTCCGATCCCGCCCAGCGCGATGACGAGCACCGGAAAACCCAGCGACAGCAGCGGGTGGGAGTACTTGAACGGGTTCAGCGTCAGATAACCGCGCACCGCGACGTCATGATCGCCGAACCGCCACGCGGTGAACGCGTGGCCGAATTCATGCAGGCACAGCGACACCAGCCAGCCCGCGATTACCAGGACGAACACGCCCGCATACGACAACGCGGACCACTCCACCCCGCCCAGCCAGGCCATGACCCCGCCGGCCGCGGTGAGCGCGACGACGGCCAGGAAAACCGGGCTCGGCCGTACCGACTGATGCAGCGGGCGGATGTTCACGATTCGACGCTACCGGGTGCCGCCCCTGCTCAGCCGACGCGCAACCAGCCCTCGGTGTGCCGGTAGAACGTCGAGCGTCGGACGGTCTTCGGGGCGGCCACCCCGTCCCGGATCACCTGCGCGCCCGGGGTACCCAGCTGCGCGGCGCGGCCGACGACCCAGCCGCGCGGACGGCCCCGGTCCGAGAGCACGCTGGCGCGTAGCCCCGGCATGTCCGTCGTGGGTTCGACGCGGACACCGGGGGCTTCGCCGTCGAACAGCACACAGTCGTCGACGATGGCCTCGCCCTGCAGCCGCGCACCGTCGACTCCGTGCCACTGGGCCGCTTTGACCAGCACTGTTCCGGTTTCGTCCCGGATCAGCGGAACCCGCCGGGCCGAGCCGCGCAGGGCGCGGCGGGCCGACCAGCTGCCGGTCACCGGGGCGACTTCCACGTCGAGCCGGTCGGCGCGCAAGAGTGCCGTCAGCACGGTGGCCAGCTCGGCTGCACCGCCGGTCACGACGATCCTCCGGTGTGTCGTCACGTCGTCGACAGCGACCCTCGGCAAGGATTGGAGGGGGCGTGGAACCGACGCCGTGCCGACCACCGCGATCCCATGTGAGGGGGTCAAAACTGCACCTCGCCCGTGAGAGAAAATGTGTTCCCAGCGTGTGCTGGGATAAGGTGACCTACCGGCTGCACCACACTAGTGCGGAAGATTAGGCGGGAGATTACGCCATGCCGGCAATCGTCCTCATCGGCGCCCAATGGGGTGACGAGGGCAAAGGTAAAGCCACCGACCTGCTCGGTGGCCGCGTGCAATGGGTCGTTCGCTACCAGGGTGGCAACAACGCGGGGCATACCGTGGTGCTGCCGACGGGGGAGAACTTCGCGCTGCACCTGATCCCATCGGGCATCCTCACCCCGGGTGTCACCAACGTCATCGGTAACGGCGTGGTGGTCGACCCGGGTGTGCTGCTCACCGAGCTGCAGGGCCTGGAGGATCGCGGCGTCGACACCTCGGGGCTGCTCATCTCGGCCGACGCGCATCTGCTGATGCCGTATCACGTCGCCATCGACAAGGTGGTGGAGCGATATGCGGGCAGCAAGAAGATCGGCACCACCGGCCGCGGCATCGGGCCCTGCTATCAGGACAAGATCGCCCGCATCGGCATCCGGGTGGCCGACGTGCTCGACGAGCAGCTGCTGTCCGAAAAGATCGAGGCGGCACTGGAATTCAAGAACCAGGTGCTGGTCAAGATCTACAACCGTAAAGCGCTCGAGACCGCCGAGGTCTTGGAGAACCTGCTCACCCAGGCCGAGGGTTTCTCCCACCGCATCGCCGATTCCCGGCTGCTGCTGAACCAGGCGCTGGAAAAGGGCGAGACGGTGCTGTTGGAGGGCTCGCAGGGCACCCTGCTCGACGTCGACCACGGCACGTATCCGTTTGTCACGTCGTCGAACCCGACGGCCGGCGGCGCTGCGGTCGGCTCCGGCATCGGCCCGACCCGGATCACCACGGTGCTGGGGATCCTCAAGGCCTACACCACACGCGTCGGTTCCGGCCCGTTCCCGACCGAGTTGTTCGACGAGCACGGGGCCTATCTGGCCAAGACCGGCGGCGAGGTCGGCGTGACCACCGGACGGGCCCGGCGCTGCGGCTGGTTCGACGCGGTGATCGCTCGGTATGCGACGCGGGTCAACGGCATCACCGACTACTTCCTGACCAAGCTCGACGTGCTCTCCAGTCTGGAGACGGTGCCGGTGTGCGTCGGCTACAAGGTCGACGGCAAGCGCACCAACGAGATGCCCATGACGCAGGCCGATATCGCGAAGGCCGAGCCGATCTACGAAGAGCTGCCCGGCTGGTGGGAGGACATCTCCAGCGCACGCGAATTCTCTGACTTGCCCGCCAAAGCACAGGACTATGTGCTGAGGCTGGAAGAGCTTGCCGGTGCTCAGGTTTCGTGCATCGGCGTGGGGCCGGGGCGTGAGCAGACCATCGTCCGGCGCGACATCCTGGCTGCTCCGTGAGTGACGAGCGACCCGAGTCCGTTTTCGAACAGCACGGCGGTTTCCCGGTTTTCGAGCCGGCCGATCCCGGGCCGGGGTTCGAGCGATTCCTGACGGCGATGCGCCGAGCTCAGGATCTGGCCGTATCGGCCAACCCGGACAGCGATACCTGGGATGACGCGGCCGATCGGGTCGAGGAACTCGTCAAGCTGCTCGAGCCGTATCAGGCAGCCGAGGGTGTGGGCCCGGCCAACCGGGTGCCCTCACTACCGGGTGCGGGCAGCCTGCTGATGCCGCCGTGGACCATGTCGAAGTTCGAGCCCGAGGGCGTCGAACTGAAGGTCGAGTTCAGCCGCTTCCACGTCGGTGGCAACTACGCGGTGCACGGCGGGGTGCTGCCGTTGCTGTTCGACTCGGTGTTCGGCATGGTGATCCACGCCGCCGGTCGGCCGATCAGCCGCACCGCGTTCCTGCACGTCGACTACCGCAAGGTGACGCCGATCGACACGGTGCTGACCGCGCGGGGCTGGGTACGGGAAGCCGAGGGGCGCAAGGCGTTTGTGAACGCCGAACTGCGTGACCCGGACGAGAATCTGCTCGCCGAGGCGCATGGCCTGATGATCCGCTTGTTGCCCGGGCAGCCTTAGATCGCACTCCGGCCGCCGTCGGCCGGTAGCACCGCGCCATGGATGAAGCTGGCGTCGTCACTGACCAAAAATGCGATGGTGCGGGCGATTTCGGCCGGGTCCGCCGGGCGCCGGGCCGGAGCTTTCGACGCGAGCGCGGCCAACCCTTCGGTGCCGTACTGCGCGGTGGTGCCTTCGGTGACAGTCGGGCCGGGCGCAACGGCGTTGACCCGGACGCCTTTTGGGCCGTATTCGGCGGCCCACGACTTGGTCAGCAGGTTGAGGGCGGCTTTGGAGGACGCGTACACCGCCGAGCCCGGCGTGCCGAACATCGAGACCATGGTGCTGACATTGACGATCACCCCTTCTCCGCGTGCGGCCATGGCCGGCGCGATCGCCCCGACGAGGAAAAACGGCACCTTCACGTTGAGGTCGTAGCAGGCATCGAAATCCTGCTCGGCAATCTTTGCCGTCGGCCCGAACACCGCGATGGCGGCATTGTTGACCAGGATGTCGATCTGCCCGGCGACCGTGAGCGCGTCGTGCACCAATGCCTGGGCACTGGCGGCGTCGGTCAGCGTGGCGCCCCGGAAGTCCGCAGTGCCACCGGCGTCACGGATCTCGGTCACCACGTGGGTGCCGCGGTCCGCGTCACGGCCGCTGACCAGAACATGCGCGCCGAGCTCGGCGAGAAGTGTTGCGGTGGCGTGGCCGATGCCACTTGTCGCACCGGTGACCAATGCTGTTTTCCCGCCCAGTGACATCGGGTCATCGTAAGTGTCACGATGAGCCGTGGTTCAACGACCTTTGCACCGTTTGTCGACGCCGCGTGCGGCCGCGTTTGCGGGAGTGCTGTTCGCCGTGTTGTTCGGGGTAGCCCTGGTGCTGATCCGTACCGCGTTGCCCGAGGGCGCCGAGCCTGGTTCGCAATGGATCGACGGCGCGACCACCCGGCTGCGGGTTGCCTCGGTGCTGATGCCGTTCGCCGGTATTGCGTTCCTCTGGTTCATCGGCGTGGTGCGCGACGGCTTCGGACGTTATGAGGACCGGTTCTTCGCGACGGTGTTCCTGGGCAGCGGCATCCTGTTCTTGGCGACGATGTTCGTCTCCTCGGCGATCGGAGCCGGATTGATCGCCGGCCGGGCGGGGATGACGGACGCGACCGTCTACAGTCACGTCGCCACATTCGGCCAGATGGTGTTGATGGCGTTGAGCAAGACATACGGCGTGCGCATGGCGGCCGTGTTCATGATCTCGCTGGCCACGATCTGGCTCAAGACCGGTCTGATGCCACGGCCGCTCGTCTATGCCACCTACCTGTTTGCGGTGGCGCTTTTGATCGGCGGAGACGTCAGCATGTGGATCGTGCTGGCGTTCCCGCTCTGGGTTCTGGCGGTCAGCCTGCTGATCCTGGTCCGTGCCGGGGTAATCGACCTGCCGGGCGGTGAACACCAGCATGTGAGCTGACAAAACGCCTGTGGTTGTGGTTCAGGCCGTCGAGGCGGCTCCACGCGGTATGCCATCAGGCTGGCGCGAACCGTCACCGATGTCGTGATGCAGAAGTGTCACCGATGTCCTGAGAGATCCTGCGGTTGTCGGTCGGCCGTGGCATAATCGAACATGTGTTCGACACTGATTCCGATGCGGCCCTCATCGACGCGATGAGCGCGGCGGCGCGGGCAGAATCCGCGGCGATCGCCGCGCGGCTGGCCGCCATCGGTGCGTTGGACACCCGCCGCGAACACGAACTGGCCGAAACGGTGTACTGGCGCACCGACCCGTTCGAAGCGGTCGCCGCCGAAATCTCGGCAGCGTTGAACATCAGCCGCCACCGCGCCGGTGAACAGATCCGCCACGCCCGCGTCCTGCGTGACCGGCTTCCCCAGGTGGCGGCCCTGTTCGCCTCCGGAGCCATCGACATGCGCATGGTGCTGGCCATCATCAACCGCACCGACACCGTCGACCCCACCGCCTGGGCTGCTGTCGACGAAGCCCTGGCTGCCCGCGCCGGAACCTGGATGCGGTTGTCGAAACGCAAACTGCGCGACCGCATCGATCAATGGGTGGCCCGACTGGACCCCCACGGTGAACGCGTACCCCCGCAGATCGATGAGGGCCGGCATTTCAGCGTCGAGGCCGGCACCATCCCGGGCATGGCGACGGTGTGGGGCAATCTACGCGTCGGGGATGCCGCCGCCCTCGATCAACGCCTCGACGCCCTGGCCGCCACCGTCTGCCCCGATGATCCCCGCACACTGGATCAGCGCCGTGCTGATGCCGCCGGGGCGTTGGCCCGACTGCAAGACCACCTCCCCTGCCTGTGCCGCACCCCAGACTGCCCGGCAGCAGGCACCCGGGCTGCTGCCGATGCCGCGGTGGTGCACCTGCTGGCTGAGCAAGCCACCCTCGA
>NZ_LZJD01000011.1:0-44022 GCF_001666875.1 Mycobacterium sp. E802 | reverse complement strand
ATCAACGCCTTGGCCAAGCGGTTGACCGCCAGCGCCCAGCAGCACGCTCCGACTCTTCTGCAGATCCCCGGGTGCGCGGAGCTGACCGCGGCCAAGATCCTCGGTGAGGTCGCCGGCATCGGCCGGTTCAAAAGCGAGGCCGCGTTCGGCTGCCACACCGGAGTCGCGCCCATCCCGGCCTGGTCAGGCGCCAGCGCCGGGCAGATGCGGCTAAGCCGGGCTGGTAACCGTCAACTCAACGCCGCCATCCATCGCATCGCGGTGACCCAGATCCGGATGACCGGCAGCGCCGGGCAGATCTACTTCCAGAAACTGCGCGATGCCGGCAAAACCAAAGCCGCGGCCCGTCGCTGCGTCAAACGCCGCATCGCCCGCCGCGTCTACCAAGCCCTACGCCACGACGCAGGACTTCACAACGACCACCAAAACCCAGTCAAGCCGCCACAATCAGCGGCGGCTTGACATAGGAGCTATTGTTCGCGGAGGTTATTCCCCGGACTTCACCTTGGCCATGGCCAGCACGTCGAGGCGCTTGTCCAGTTCGGCCTCGGACAGCTTGTCGCCGATCAGCCCGCGGTCGATCACCGTCTGGCGGATGGTCTTCTTCTCCTTCAACGCCTGCTTGGCGACCTTCGCGGCCTCCTCGTAGCCGATCGCCGAGTTCAGCGGCGTCACGATCGACGGGGAGGACTCGGCCAGGGTGCGCAGGTGCTCCTCGTTGGCCACCAGACCGTCGATGCACTTCTCGGCGAACAACCGAGACACGTTGGCCAGCAGGGTGAACGACTCCAGCACGTTGCGGGCCATCATCGGGATGTACACATTGAGCTCAAAGGCACCGGACAGGCCGCCGACCGTGACGGCAGCGTCGTTGCCGATAACCTGCGCGGCCACCTGGGTAACCGCCTCGGGCAGAACGGGATTGACCTTGCCCGGCATGATCGAGCTGCCCGGCTGCAGGTCAGGCAGCTGGATCTCGCCCAGGCCGGTCAGCGGGCCAGAGCCCATCCAGCGCACGTCGTTGGCGATCTTGGTCAGCGAGGCTGCGATGGTCTTCAGTGCGCCCGAGGCCTCGACCAGCCCGTCGCGGGCCGCCTGCGCCTCGAAAGAGTCGGCGGCAGTACGCAATTCGGCCAGTCCGGTCTGGTTGACCAGCACCTCGACCACCTTCGGGCCGAAGCCGTCGGGGGCGTTGAGGCCGGTGCCCACGGCGGTGCCGCCGATGGCGAGCTCACCCAGCCGCGGCAGGGTCGCGCGAACCCGTTCGATGCCGGCCTCGATCTGACGGGCGTAGCCGCCGAACTCCTGGCCCAGCGTCACCGGCACCGCGTCCATCAGGTGGGTGCGGCCGGACTTCACCACGGTCTTCCACTGCTTGGCCTTGGCGGCCAGCGACTCGTGCAGCACCTCGAGCGCCGGGATCAGATGGCGCACAGCGGCTTCGGTGGCCGCGATGTGGGTGGCCGTCGGGAACGTGTCGTTGGAGCTCTGCGACATGTTCACGTCGTCGTTGGGGTGCACCGTGACGCCGTTGCGGGCGGCGATCGAGGCGATGACCTCGTTGGCGTTCATGTTCGAGCTGGTGCCCGAGCCGGTCTGGAAGACATCGATCGGGAACTGGTCGTCGTGCAGGCCGTCGGCGATCTCACCGGCCGCGGCGATGATGGCGTCGGCCTTGTCGGCAGCCAGCAGGCCCAGGTCCTTGTTGACCTGCGCGCAGGCGGCCTTCAGCAGACCGAGCGCGCGGATCTGGGTGCGCTCCAGGCCGCGGAACGAGATCGGGAAGTTCTCCACGGCCCGCTGGGTCTGGGCCCGCCACAGGGCGTTGACCGGCACCCGGACCTCGCCCATGGTGTCGTGCTCGATGCGGTACTCGACAGCTCCGTCGGTATCGGTGCTCATGTTGGCCTTTCTAGCGATTTACGGGAGCGGGTAGGCGGCGGTCTTGTCGCCGGTGAAGTCGATGGCGGAGTACTCGTTGAGCTTGGCCAGCCGGTGGTAGGCCTCGATCATCCGGACCGTGCCGGACTTGGAGCGCATGACGATCGACTGCGTGGTGCAGCCGCCGGGGTAGTACTGCACGCCCTTGAGCAGGTCACCGTCGGTGACACCGGTGGCGCAGAAGAAGACGTTCTCGCCCGACACCAGGTCTTCTGTGGCCAGCACCTGGTCCAGGTCGTAGCCGGCGTCGATGGCCTTCTGGCGTTCGGCATCGTCGGTCGGGGCCAGCTGGGCTTGGATCGCCCCGCCCATGCAGCGGATCGCCGCCGCGGCGATGATGCCCTCGGGTGTGCCACCGATACCGGCCAGGATGTCGGTGCCCGAGTTCGGCCGGCAGGCCGAGATGGCGCCGGCCACGTCGCCGTCGGTGATCAGCCGGATGCGGGCGCCGGCGGCGCGTACGTCGTCGATCAGCTGCGCGTGCCGCGGCCGGTCCAGGATGCACACCGTCAGATCGCTCACCGAGGCACCGCGGACCTTGGCCACCCGCCGGATGTTCTCGCCGATCGGGGCGGTGATGTCGATCGCGTCGGCCGCTTCCGGTCCGACGGCGATCTTGTTCATGTAGAAGACCGCCGACGGGTCGAACATCGCGCCGCGCTCGGCGACCGCGAGCACCGAGATGGCGTTGGGCATGCCCTTGCTCATCAGGGTTGTCCCGTCGATGGGGTCGACGGCGAAGTCGCAGTCCGGCCCGTCGCCGTTACCGACCTCTTCGCCGTTGAACAGCATCGGGGCTTCGTCTTTCTCGCCCTCGCCGATCACCACGACGCCGCGCATCGTCACCGAGTTGACCAGTTCCCGCATGGCGTCGACGGCGGCCCCGTCACCGCCCTCCTTGTCACCGCGGCCGACCCAGCGGCCTGCGGCCATGGCGCCGGCCTCGGTCACCCGGACGAGCTCGAGGGCAAGGTTGCGATCCGGGGCTTCCCCCCGCGTGGGACTCATGGCCCAGATTGTCCCAGAACGTGGTCAGGGTTTGGGAGCTGGGATACTGACGAGCATGTCCAGCGAGCCGACCTCCCAGCCCACCCCGGTCCCCAAGCCGGAGAAGTCGCGGTTGTTGCAGGACGGCCGGGACATGTTCTGGTCGATGGCGCCGCTAGTGGTGGCCTGCATCGTGCTGGCCGGGATGTTGGGCATGTGCTCGCTGCAGGCGGGTGGTCCGGGGGCCGGGCCGGCCCCGGAGTTCGACGCCCCAGCGGCGCTGCAGGCCGACGCCGATGCGCTGAAGATTCCGATCCGGCTGCCGCAGCTGCCCGAGGGCTGGCAGCCCAACTCCGGCAGCCGCCACGGTATCGACGGTGGTAGGACGCTGCCGGACGGCCGGCATGAGCGGGCGGTGTCCTCGCGCGTCGGCTATCTGGCGCCCAGCGGCAAGTACCTGAGCCTGACCCAGAGCAATGCCGACGAGGCCGCGCTGGTGGCGTCGATCAAATCGGACTCCTACCCGTCGGGCACCCAGGACGTCGACGGCGTGACATGGGTGGTCTACGAGAGCAGCGACCCCGAGCCGGTGTGGACGACGAGGCTGAGCGGCCCGGCACAGGTGGCCATCACCGGGGCGGGTGGTACCGACGAGTTCCGTACGCTGGCGAGCGCGACGCAGAAGCAATCGCCACTGCCGATCCGCAAATAGGGGCGCAAAACAGGGGGTGCGAAGGTGAAGATGTTGGCGAGATTTCTCCCGGGTGTGACGATCTTCTTCACCTTCGCCGATAAGGAGTGAGCGTTGACCTCACCAGTTGCCGATCTCACCGGATGGACCGCCACCCCGTTCACCGCCGCCGGCCAGACCCATGACGTGTACCGCAAGGGTGCCGGTCCCGGGGTGGTGCTGATCCCCGAGATCCCCGGCCTGCATCCCGGCGTCCTGGCGCTGGGTAACCACCTGGTGGACAACGGGTTCACCGTGGCGGCGCCGTCGTTGTTCGGTACGCCCGGCGCGCCTGCTGTGCGGCCCGGAGCCGTCGGGGTCCTGGTGAAAGCCTGTGTGACGCGCGAGTTTTCAGCATTCGCGACCAACGCCGATCGTCCCGTCGCGCATTATCTGCGGGCGTTGGCCCGCGACCTGAACGCCACCACCCCGGGTAAGGGCGTCGGCGTCATCGGGCAGTGCTTCACCGGTGGTTTCGCGCTGGCGGCCGCGGTGGACGACAGTGTGCTGGCCCCGGTGCTCAGCCAACCTTCGGTCCCGGTGGCGCTGACGGCCAAGCAGAAACGCGATCCGGGTATGTCCGAGGCCGAACTCAAGATCATCGAACAACGCGCGGCCAACGACGGCTTGTGCGCGCTGGCGTTGCGGTTCAGCGAGGATCGGATGGCGCCGGGGGAGCGGTTCGCCACGCTCAAGGCCCGTCTCGGCGATGCCTTCGAGGTCATCGAGATCGACTCGAAAAAGGGCAATGCCCACGGCTTCCCGGCCTCAGCGCACTCGGTGCTGACCGATCAGGTACGCGAGGTCGACGGGCATCCGGCCTATGAGGCGCGCAAGCGGGTGGTGGCTTTTCTCACCTCGCGGCTGAGCGCTTAGCGTCATTCTCCCGGTCGCTCTCGCGGCCCAGCCGTTTCTGCACCCAGTTCACGAGCCGTCGCCACGGACTCGGGCCGGCTTGTTCTGGTTCGGTGGTCTCGAGCTCGACGCCCTTGAAGACCGCCAGGTACACGCTGACCGTGGTGACGATGATGATCATCAGCACCGGCCCGATCACCAGGCCGAAGAAGCCGAACATCGCGATCCCGGAGAACACCGCCAGCAGCATCAGCGCGGGATCCAGCCGGGCCGCCTTGGGCACCAGCCAGGGACGCAGCAGGTTGTCGATGTTGGTGACCACCACGAGGTGGAACACCACCACGAAGATGCCGCCGATGACGTTGCCGAAGAACATCATCCCGATTCCGAACGGGATCGTGACGATGCCGCCGCCGAGCGGGATCACCGACAGGGCGGTGAGCAGGATCGCGAAGACGAAAAAGCCGTTGTGGAAACCGGCGATGTAGATCGAGATCGCGCCGGCCACGCCCTGACACAGCGCGATCACGAACTGCCCCTTGACCGTTCCCTTCACCATGGCGCCGGTCTTGGCCAGGTACAGGTCGGTGATCTCTTCGCCGAGGGGATTGAGCCGCCGGATCAGGGTGGCCATCTCGTCGTTCTTGACCAGCATCGAGATGAACACGTACAGGAAGATGATTGACGCGGTGATCGCGCCGACCAGGCCGCCGACCGCGCCCTGCAGGATGCCGAGCAGCCATTCCCCGAGATGTTGGGAAAGCTTGACCACGGTGTCGCGCAACGAATCCGCGGTGAGGTGGATGTCCAGGAACGGCACCCGCGCCAGCAGTGAGTTGACCAGTTCCAGGCCCCGGTCGCCCAGGGTGCTGACGTCCGTCTCGGCGATCCACGTGCTGACCGTGTTGACGATCTGGGTGATCTGCACGATCGCCATGAACACCACCAGGGCGACAGGGATGATCACCATGAGAATGGCGACCAACACCGTCAGCGTGGCCGAAAAACCGGTACCCAGGCGTCGTCGAAATCGTTGGTACAGCGGGGTGAACAGGTACGCGCCGACGGCGGCCATCACGATCAGGACGAAGAAGCTGCGCAGAAAATAGGCGCCCAGTAACACCGCCAGCACCGTGACGACCGCCAGGGCCCGCTTCTGGGTGACGGTGAACTGGTTTTCCATCAGGCCCCTTCCCGCCGTTGGCCTGACCTTATCGTCAGGGCGGCGTGACAGTGGGCATTGAACGTCACTCCAGCGTGACGCTGGGGGCGCGGCGGGCTGCTTGGCCGGCCCGTTGCGAGGCGACGAACTTCATCGACAGGCGCTGCATCAGGCCCGGGGCCAGTCGGGCGAACACCCAGGAGGCATGGGCGCGGCGGGGTTTGACGAGGATGGCCTTGTTGCGGGCGATGGCGCGCAGGGTGTCGGCAGCCAGCCGGTCGGCGTCATAGGCGGTCTTGACGCCTTGGCCTTGAAGGAAGTAGTCGCGCCCGACGAACCCGCCGACCGCACCCTTGTCCAGGATCGGGGTCTCGACGGCGGCCGGGCACACCGCCAGCACGCCGACACCGTGAGCCGCCGCTTCCGAGCGCAGGGCCAAGGACAGGCCGACGACGGCGTGCTTGGTCATCACATAACTGGTGAGCTGGCCCGCGGCCGCCAGGCCGGCCATCGAGGCGGTGTTGATGATGTGCCCGTGGCCCTGCCGGATCATCTGCGGATACGCCGCGGCAACACCGTGGACGACGCCGCGCACATTGACGTCGATGATGGCGTTCCACTGGTCCAGCGTCAGCAGTTCGGTGTCTCCGCCCCAGACGATGCCGGCGTTGTTGAACATGAGGTCGAGCCGTCCGGCCCGCTCGACGACGCTGTCCACCGCATCCTGGACGGCGGCCGCGTCGGTGACGTCGAGCCGGGCCGAGCGTGCGCCGAGTCCTGCGGCGGTGGCCGCGGCAGCGTCGGCGTCGATGTCGGTGCACAACACCTCGGCACCGGCGGCCGTCAGCGCCCGGCACAGGGCCGCCCCGATGCCGGATCCCGCCCCGGTGACGATCGCCTGTTTGCCGGCGAGATTCATCCCTGCGCCAGCTTCATCACATGGCCGAGCACGTCCGGGTAGCGCTTGAGGTGCGCGCCGCCGTTGAGGTCGAGCACCTCACCGGTCAGCCAGGACGCCTGCGGTGAGCAGATGAACACCACCGCGGCGGCGATGTCCTCGGGCACCCCGGTACGGCCCAGGGCGGTGTTCTCGACGTACTCCTCGACCACGCCGGGGATCATGGCCGCGGGGTCGGTCAGTGGGGTTTTCACGAACCCCGGTGCGATCGCGTTGACCCGGATGCCGCGCGGCCCGAGCTCGAGCGCGGCCACCTGGGTGAGCATGGACAACCCGGCCTTGGCCGCGCAGTAGGCGCTCATGCCGGCGGCCGGCTGACGCCCGTTCAGCGACGAGATCGACACCAGCACACCGCCTTCGGGCAGATGGCGCCCGGCGTGCTTGGCGACGACGAACCCGCCGTTGAGGCAGACGTCGATGACGGCACGGAAATCCTCGACCGGCATGTCGGTGATCAGGCCGACGTTGCTGAACCCGGCGCAGTTGAGCACGACGTCGACGGCGTCGATCGAGGCGAAAAGCGCCTCCACCGAGGCCTCGTCGGTGACGTCGACGTAGTGACTGTCATGGCCGGCACCCAGCTGGGCGGCCCGGGCCGCGGCGCCCTCGGCATCACGGTCGGCCACCACGATGCGGCAGCCGTCGGCCGCCAGTGCCTGCGCACTGGCCCACCCGATTCCCGAGGCCCCGCCGATGACGACGGCGACGCGTTGCGTGCTCACGCTTGGCCCTCGGGCGAGCGCTCGTCGGGCGTCCCATCCGGTCGGTGATCGCCCCACTTCTTGTCGATGGCATTCCACACGTCGGCGTAGTGCCCGGGATAGTTCTTGTAGGCGGACTTGGACCGCAGGAACGCGCGGATCAGCGGGGCGGCCAGGCCGATCGGGAACCGCTTCCAGCCGGCTTTCGCCTTGGTGTCGGCCAGCAGCTGCGGCCAGCTGTGATGCTGAAAGCCGAGCACTTCCTGCGCCCGGCTGCTGTCCATCCAGTCGGTGGCGAACCAGGCCGCGTCGTCGTCGGGGTTGCCGGGCCGGCCGGGCGGCAGTCCACCCTTGATGCCCATGGCGGCCGCCGCTTGCGAACCGACCGCGGATTGCGTGTGGCGGTGCGTCTCGGAATCGCCGCCGATCAGGAGCACCTCGTGGTTGGCGATGTCGGTTCCGACGGTGGTGGCCGCGACGAACGCGGCCGCGACATCGCGCACGTCGACGGTCTGCAGCCGGCCGTCGGCGGGCAGCACGCTCTCGAACGAGATGAGGTCGACGTCCATGTCGAGGCTGAACTCGGAGCTCATCACCCCGCCGAGGCGCAGGATCAGCCAGTCCAGCGTGCTGGCCCGCACCAGTGCTTCGGCCTCGACCTTGTGCGCGCCGTAGATGTCGGAGGGGTTGACCGGGGTGTCCGGGGTCAGGACGTCGTCGATGTGGTGCGGATTGCGGGCCCCGTAGACGGCGATGCTGGAGGCCTGGATGAACCGCGGCGGGGTCGGTTGGGCCTCGGCGGCGCGCACCAGTGAGGCGGTTGCCTCGACGTTGACCTTGCGGGCCAGCCCCCGGCGCAGGTAGCAGAACGGCGGGATGATGGCGGCGAGGTGGATGACGGCGGCCGGGGCGACTGCCGCCATCAGCTGATCGACCGTCCCGGAATCGGTCAGATCGGCCCAGCGCACCTGGACCGAGGCCGGCAGTGCGGCTGCCGCCTTCCGGTTGGCCGGGACGTCGAGGTCGGTCGCGACCACGCTGCGCCCACCGGCGGCCAGAGCCTTCACCACGGCAGAGCCCACCAAACCGAAAGCTCCGGTGACCAGAACTGCGTCGGACATAGACCTCCTCGATAGAACGTGTTGCAACCCTAGCGAACGACAGTGTGGTGTGTGTCACCGTGATCCGGCCCGATTTCGAGGGCTCTAAATGGGCTGTTAGCCCGTCGATGCTCAGCAACCGGTCCATGACCGTGGTGCTGGGGCGGCGCATGCCGAGGCGAATGTTGCTGCCGTTGCCTCAAAAGCAGTCGCCAATGGCACCGTCCGAAGGTATGTGTGACTGGGAACACATCGCGGGTTGGCCTGTGATCCATTTGCCGGAATGGTCGTCGTCGCTCAATTTGGAAATTTGCCCGAGACCTATGCAAGGTGTGGCTGTAGGTATCGATGAAAGTGAGCCAATCGCAGGCGTTTGTGATGTACTCGGTTGCACGCGTCAGCAATTGGGGAGGTGTGTGATGTCCGAAGATGTCGTGGCAGGGGTTAACGACAGCGACTCCGGTGAAATTGCCGGAGAGGTTGCTGTCGGTTCCTCGGTGGTCGTTTATCCCGGAACTGACGACGAGCTGCACGGTGAGGTCGTCGAAGATTTTGCCGACTTGGCCGGCACCGCGGTCGAGGTCGCTGGGGAACGAATTGTCGGACCGGCGCGGCGTTGGGCGGTAAACCTCGACGACGGCGGCCTGGTGTTCGTCGACGACGACAGCATCGCGCTCGCGACGCAAGACGCCTGATCTCGCGGTAGTTCACCGCACTCTCAGCGGAAGCTGACGTAACCGCCGCACCAGCAGGCTGGGCTGCCATTCGGCGACCCCGGCCGGGCGCACGGTGTGGCCGCCTGCAAGTAGCGACGACACCACGATGCGCGCTTCGAGCCGCGCCAGCGCGGCGCCCAGGCAGAAGTGGGCGCCCTTGCCGAAAGCCATGTGGCGCTTGACGTTCGGACGATCCATCCGGAATTCTTGGGGCTCCTCGAACACGGCTGCATCGCGGTTGGCTGCTCCCCACAACAGCAGCAGATGTGAGTCTTTGGGCACCGCGACGCCGGCCAGCTCGGTATCGCTCACCACGTGCCGGTAATGGCCCCGAAAAGGGGATTCGAACCGCAACACCTTCTCCAGAAACGGCGGAATCAACGCCGGGTCGCTCCGCAGCCGCTCGGCGACTTCAGGTCGACGGCTCAGGATCCAGACCGCACTGCCGATCAGCGAGGCCGTCGACTCCCCACCCGCACCGACCAGCTGGACAAGCATCATCACCGCGGTTTCGGGCGACAAACGCTCAGCCGCACAGTGTGCCGCCAGATCGCCCAGCAGGTTGTCGCCCGGGTTTGCCAGCGCTTCACCGAACCGCTCGGTCAGGTACCCACCGACTTCCATGGCGGCGATCCCTGACGCGGTCAGTTGGTCCGTGTCGACGAGACCGTCGAGCAGCTGGGTGGTGGCATACGCCCACGTCACCAACCGGTCCACATCTTTGGCGGGCACTCCGAGCAAGCGGGCGACCACCAGCATCGGCAGCCGGTCGGCCACCACTTCCATCCAGTCGAACTCCGAACCCGCCGCGGCCAGCAGCTCGTCGGCGGTCTCGGCGATGAAGCGCTCCAGCTCGACCAGGCGTTTGGCAGCCATCCGGGGCAACACCGTCTTGCGATGGGCTGCATGTATCGGTTCGTCGGCGGTGGCCAGCACGTGGATCGGATCGCCCAGCTCGCCCATGCCGAACGCGGCGACGGTGCCGTCGGGCTGCGACCACATCGTCGCGGTCAGATTCGACGAAAATTCCTGCGTGCGCGCGGTGGC
Source organism: Mycobacterium sp. E802 (assembly GCF_001666875.1). Taxonomy (NCBI): domain Bacteria; kingdom Bacillati; phylum Actinomycetota; class Actinomycetes; order Mycobacteriales; family Mycobacteriaceae; genus Mycobacterium; species Mycobacterium sp. E802. The sequence continues at coordinate 33,825 of NZ_LZJD01000011.1, read as the reverse complement.
CTCGGCGACAGCGTCGTACGAACTCACCACGAAGAACGGTGAGTCGCCAACCCGCGCCACCGGAGCGTCGGTACGCAACCGGTCATACAGCGGGTAGGGATCCTGGAGGCAGGCCGGCTCGAACAGTTCGTGTGCCAGAAGCATTCGCCCAGGTTGATCCGGTGTCTGCGGGGAGTCAACGGGCCGGGTGCAGGTTGATAACCCGCACGCGGCAGGTGGTCGAACCGGTGTCTCAGTGACGCGCAGTGACCTGCGGACCGGGTGAGACCATCAGCTAATTTCGTCTCAGGATGCGATAAATTGGCACCATGTCTCCAGGGCGAACGGACTGGCTGGTCGGCGGAGATCGACGAGCCGAGGCCGCCGAGCGCATCTATGCCGCGGCCGCCGAGATGGTCGCACGGGACGGTCTCGACGCCCTCGACATCGATGCCCTGGCCGCGCGCGTGCATTGCTCACGGGCGACGGTGTACCGGCATGCGGGTGGCAAAGCTCAGATCCGCGATGCCGTGCTGGCCCGGCTGGCCGCCACGATCGTCGGGGAGATCCGTGGTCGGGTCGACGGCCTGACCGGGGCGCAGCGTGTGCTCACCGCCGTCACCGTGGCGCTGCAACTCATCCGGGCCGACCCGATGTTCGGCCTGCTGCTGAGCTCACTGCGCAGCGGCGGTGGCATGGCGGCCGACTTGGCCCGATCGTCGGTGCCGGCCACGTTCGCCACCGAGCTCAGTGGACTCGGTGAAGACGATCCGGTGGCCGCGGCCTGGATCGTGCGCCTGGTGCTGTCCCTGTTGGTATGGCCAGGTGCCGACGAGGCCGCCGAGCAGGAGATGCTGCGCCGCTTCGTCGCCCCGGCGTTCTAGACAGTACTCAGCTGCGGCGCACGCATCGAAAACCGATGTGGCTCATACCCGTATCGACCGCCTGCGGTCGCCGTGCCGCCGGCCGGTACCGCATGCAGTAACTGTCGGCGCACAGGTACGACCCGCCCTTGATCACCCGTCGACCGACCTGAAACTGCGGCTGGTTCGGGTCATACGTCTCCGCGGCACAGCAGGGCGTGGTGGCGCGGTCCGCGCCGTACCAATCGACGGTCCATTCCCAGACATTGCCGGCCATGTCGAACAGGCCGTAGCCATTGGGCTCGAAACTGCCCACCGGTTTCGTTGTGCCATAGTCGGTTTCGGGCAGATACGGGAACTCGCCGTGCCAATAGTTCGCGAGGCGTTGTCCAGGTCGCTCGGGATCGTCACCCCAGGTGTAGGACGCACCGGTGAGGCCACCGCGGGCGGCGATCTCCCACTCGTCCTCGGTCGGCAGTTCCAGGCCGGCCCAGTCCGCATAAGCCTGAGCATCCGCGAAAGCGATGTGCACGACCGGATGGTCGTCGCGCCCTTTGAGCGACGACCGTGGCCCGCGTGGGTGATTCCAGCAGGCACCCGGGGTCCAGGCCCACCACAGGTTGATGTGCCGCAGGTCGACGGGCCCGGCAGTGCGCCGGAACACCATCGAGCCGGGCACCAGGTTTTCCGGCGGGGCGCCGGGAAAGTCGTCAGGATTCACCGGACGTTCCGCGACCGTGACATAGCCGGTGGCGTTCACGAATTCGGCGTACTCGGCGTTGGTGACCTGGTGGGGCTGAATCCAGAACCCCCGCGTGGCGACTTCGCGGGCCGGCGCCTCCTCGGGGTAATGCGAGTCAGATCCGAGGATCGTCGTCTGTGCCGGAATCCAGACCAGGCCGGTGTCTGTCATAGATCGACTCTGCAATGAGGGCGTGGGCTACTCGCACTTTTGCGCCCTGGACGCAGGATCGATTTCGGCACGTCACCCAAAGACCGTCGTCCAATCGTCGCGCATACTCGTCACCGTCCAGCCCCGGTCGGCGGCGAGCGCCAGCGCCTTCTCGGCCCCTGCGGTGTAATCGAATTCGCGGTCGGCGTCGTCGTGACGTACCAGCAGGCTCAGCGACGGGCCCGGACCTGCGCTGGTGTACTCGAGCATTTCGATGTCACCGTTCGAATTGCCCGCCGCGAAGATGGGCCGTCGGCCGATGCGTCCCCAGATGCGCACCGGCTTGACCGGCCCGTCATCCATGAATTCCGGGGTGGCGGTGGTCTTGAGGTGGCCGTCGACAAAATCGAGCCCCACCGAACTGCCGATCACCCGCTCCGGCGGTATGCCGTACATCTGCCTGGTCACCGGGCGCATGAAATCGCGACCACCGCCGGAGGCGATGTAGTTGGTGAATCCGTTGTCTTCCAGATAACGCAGCAGGTCGACCATGGGCGCGTAGCCACAAGCCGTGTACGGCCGGTTCAGCGTCGGGTGCGCGGTCGCCGCGAAGAATGCCTTGACCCGCTCGGCGTGATCTTCCACCGGCAACCCGGCATAGGCCGAAAGTATCCCGGCAGCAAGGACTTTCAGGCCAGAGTCGTCACCGTTGTAGTGCTTGGTGACGGCATCGCCGAACCAGGTGAGGTCGCCGGCCGCCGCGGCCCGGTATGGTTGACGCGCCGCGAGTTCGGCATCTGCGGCGGCCTGTTCGGCCAATCGGCGCACCAGGAAATCGAGCTGGATGTAGGCCGGTTTCTCCACCCACAGCGTGCCGTCGTTGTCGAAGACCGCGACCCGATCCTCAGAGGCGACGTCGCGGGCCGCGCGCTCGACGAAGTCGACGACAGCCGACTTCGTCGGCCCGTCTTTCCAGGAGTCCAGCACCTAGTCAGCCGCCAGGAACGCGTGCAGCTTCTCCACCGCGTGGTTGATCGTGAATGAGGCCGCTTCCTGACGAGGCGGGAATTCCCGGAACGTGTCGAGGAATTGCGTGACGATCGAACTGCCGTAGAAGGCGATGTAGTCGTGATCGAGCCACCAGTCGAAGTAGGTGTTCGACGTGATGTCGGCCTGCTCGTACGGGTCGGTGCGCAGGTTGAAGATCTTGGGCGCGCGCAGCGGCGTGAACGGCTCCATCCAGATCTGCAGACGGCCCTGGCAGCGCTGCTCCTGGAACACCACTTTCCAGTTGTGGAACCGGAATCCGAGCACATCGCAATCGTCGGAGAAGTAGATGAACCCCTTGCGCGGGCTCTCCTCGGCCTCGCCGGTCAGATAGGGCAGGAGGTTGAACGCGTCGAGGTGAACCTTGAACTCTTTGTCGCCTATCTTGTGCCCGGCCTTGAGCTTTTCGACGATGTCCGGCTCACCCGCGGCGGCCAAGAAGGTCGGGAACCAGTCGTGGTGCTGGATGATCTCGTTGGAGATGCTGCCCGCTTTGATCTTTCCGGGCCAGCGGATCAGTTCGGGAATCCGGAATGCGCCCTCCCAGTTCGTGTTCTTCTCGCTGCGGAACGGGGTGGTGGCCCCGTCCGGCCAGGTGTTGGCGTGCGGTCCGTTGTCGGTGGAGTAGATGACGATGGTGTCCTCGGCGATGCCGAGCTCGTCGAGCAGGTCGAGCAACTTACCTACGTGCCGGTCGTGGTCGATCATCGTGTCGTGGTAGGGCGATTGCCAAACGCCTGCCTGCCCAATCGATTCCGGCTTGGCATGGGTGCGCAGATGCATGTGGGTGGTGTTCATCCACACGAAGAACGGGGTGTCGGCGGTGGCCTGCCGCCGAATGAAATCCACACAGGCGTCGGTCGTTTCGTCGTCGATGGTCTCCATCCGCTTCTTGGTCAGCGGGCCGGTGTCCTCGATCCGCTGCTTGCCGATCGGCCCGTACTTGAGGTCGTCGGGTTCGGTCGAGACCTCATCGGTGGCCCATGAGCGGATGACGCCACGCGGTCGCTGCATCTCGGCCAGCACCGGGAAGTCTTCCCTCTTGGGATAGTCCGGCAGCTCCGGCTCCTCCTCCACATTCAGGTGGTAGAGGTTGCCGAAGAATTCATCGAACCCGTGGGCCGTCGGCAGGTACTTGTTCAGGTCACCGAGGTGATTCTTGCCGAACTGCCCGGTGGCGTACCCGAGCGGTTTGAGGCATTCGGCGATCGTCGGGTCCTCGGCCTGCAATCCGACGTCGGCGCCCGGGAAGCCGACCTTGCTCAGGCCGGTGCGGTAGACGCTTTGGCCGGTGATGAACGACGCCCGCCCGGCCGTGCAGCTCTGCTCGCCGTAGGAATCGGTGAACAGCATGCCTTCCTTGGCGATGCGGTCGATGTTGGGTGTTTGATAGCCCATCAGCCCCATGCTGTAGCAGGACAGATTGCTGATCCCGATGTCGTCGCCCCAGATCACCAGGATGTTGGGTTTCCCGTTCGGCATTCGCAATGCCTCGCTTTCGTATCGAATTTGAACGCTGGCCATCGGACGCTGACTCGACGGTATTCGCGTGAGGCCGGGTTGACGACGAACTCTCGGGTCTCTCAGGGAAAACTAAGTCTGAACGGTCAGTCCTTGGCCAGGAACTTCTCCAGTTTTTCCACGGCCTGGTCGATGGTGAAGCTGGCCGGCGCGTGCCGCGGCGGGAATTCCTTGAAGGTGTCGAGGAATTTCGTGGCCATGGCAATCGAATAGAACACGAAGTAGTCGTGGTGCAGGAACCAGTCGTAGTACGTGTTCGAGGTGAGATCGGCGTATTCGAACGGGTCGGTGCGCAGATTGAACAGCTTGGGCACTCGAAGATGAGTGAAGGGTTCGGCCCAGATGCGCAGGGTGCCCTGGCAACGTTGTTCGGCGAACACGACTTTCCAGTTCTCGAACCGCAGGGCCACCAGGTCGCCGTCGTCGGAGAAATAGAAGAAGCCCCGCCGGGGACTGGTCTCGACCTCACCCGTCAGATAGGGCAGTAGGTTGAACCCGTCGATGTGCACCTTGTACTCGGTCTGACCGTCGGCACCGGCCTTGTGACCATTCTTGAGTTTCTCTGCGATGTTCGGTTCGCCCGCCGCGGCCAGCAGCGTCGGCAACCAGTCATGGTGCTGGATGATCTCGTTGGAGATGCTGCCCGCCTTGATCTTTCCGGGCCACCGGATCATCTCGGGCACCCGGAACGCGCCCTCCCAGTTGGTGTCCTTCTCACTGCGGAACGGGGTGGTGCCGCCGTCCGGCCAGGTGTTGCGGTGCGGCCCGTTGTCGGTGGAGTAGATGACGATGGTGTCCTCGGCGATACCGAGTTCGTCGAGCACGTCGAGCACGGTGCCGACATTGCGGTCGTGGTCGATCATCGTGTCGTGGTAGGGCGACTGCCACAGCCCGGCCTGTCCACGACTTTCCGGCTTGGTGTGGGTGTAGAGGTGCATGTGGGTGAAGTTGCACCACACGAAGAACGGGTTGCCCGCCTCGTGCTGCCGCTTGATGTAGTCGACGGTGCGGTCGGCGATGTCCTCGTCGATCGTTTCCATCCGCTTCTTGTTCAGCGGACCGGTGTCGGCGATCGTCTGCTTGCCGATGGGCCCGAATTTCGGGTCGTCGGGCTCCGTCGAGACCTCGGTGGTGGCCTTGCAGTCGAGCACGCCTCGCGGCTTGGCCAGCTGGTGCAGCACCGGGAACTGGTCGGCATGCGGGTAGTCGAACTGTTCGGGTTCTTCTTCGGCGTTGAGGTGATACAAGTTGCCGTAGAACTCGTCGAACCCGTGCACGGTCGGCAGGTATTTGTTCAGATCGCCGAAGTGGTTTTTGCCGAACTGCCCCGTCGCATATCCGAGCGGCTTGAGCAGTTCGGCGATGGTGGGGTCTTCGGCCGCCCAGCCGATGGGAAAGCCGGGTGCGCCGACTTTACTCATGCCGGTGCGGTAGACGCTTTGTCCGCTGATGAAAGCCGCCCGGCCCGCGGTGCAGCTTTGCTCGCCGTAGGAGTCGGTGAACCGCATGCCTTCGTTGGCGATACGGTCGATGTTGGGTGTGCGGTAGCCCATCAAGCCGTCGCTGTAGCAGGACAAGTTGGTGATCCCGATGTCGTCGCCCCAGATGACCAGGATGTTCGGTTTACCGTCAGGCATGTCGTCCTCCCGTGAGCGGAAAATCTTGAGCGCCTTGAACTTTATGCGTACTCGGACGCCGTCATCGGAAAACGCCACTCGGGCGCGACGGAAATCGCGTGATGGTATGACCGGAACATGAGCCAGGCCAGGGGATCGGAAGCCGTCCGCAGCTTGCATCCGGGGTACTTCGCGCTCGTCATGGGCACCGGCATCGTGTCGATCGCAGCGCAGTATCACCGCACGTACGCACTGTCGGTGGTGCTGTTGTGGCTGGCGGCGATCTCCTACGTGGTGCTGGTGGTGTTGGTGACGGCACGGATCATCGCGTTCCGTCGCGAGTTCGTCGCCGACCTGACCGACCCGCGGCGCGGTTTCGCGATGTTCACGTTCGTCGCTGCCACGAACGTGCTGGGTACCCGGCTCGCCACCGACGGCCACTACGGCGTGGCGCTGGGGCTGCTGGCGATCGGCTGGGTGGCCTGGATGGTCCTGGGCTACGTGGTGCCGTGGACAGCGGTGCTGGGCCGCGCCGCGCGGCCGGTCTTGCAGAGCGCCAACGGCACCTGGTTCATCTGGGTGGTCGCGAGCCAGTCGGTGGCCGTGCTGGCCGCTGCGCTACAGCCCCAGATCGCCCAGGGCCGCAGCGAACTCGCGCTGCTTGCGGTGTTCTCCTGGTCCGTCGGGATCTTCCTGTACGGAGCCGCCGGCATGTTCGTCGCGCTGCGGATGCTGATGTATCCACTGCGGCCCGACGACCTCACCCCGCCCTACTGGGTCGCCATGGGCGCCACGGCGATCACCGTCGTTGCCGGCGCCCGGATCGTCGAAATGGCCGACGCGCCCATGGTCGCCGCCACCCGCGGGCTCATCGCCGGCACCTCGGTGTTCTTCTGGGCGTTCGGCACCTGGCTGATCCCGCCGCTGATCGCCGCCGGCATCTGGCGCCATCTCGTGCACCGGATCCCGCTGCGGTACGACGCGACGATGTGGAGCGTGGTGTTCCCACTCGGCATGTACGGCGTCGGCGGGCACTATCTCGGGCAGGCCGACCAGCTGCCGATCGTGGAGAACATCGGCTACGTGGAAGGGTGGGTGGCGCTGGTGGTGTGGGCCGTGACTTTCGTGGCCATGCTGCGCCACCTTTTCCTCACCCTGCTACCTGGTGTCGCGGACAGATCCGGCGCACTCTTGAAGGTGGAGGGAGATTGAGATGTACGACAAGGATCTGACCAACAAATGGCTCATCGAGATCGAGTTCTCCGAGGACGAGATCCACACCCACGCATCGGCTCGGGCGCAGTTGCGCGACGACACGATGTCGGCCACCGGCGATGCCTACCGCAACCCGAAAGACGCGGGCGCGCCCATGATCGGCGAGGAGATCGCGGCGGCCCGCGCGCTCATCTCCTTGGGAAGCGACCTACTGCATGCCGCGTCGGCGCGCATCGAACAGTCCACGCACCATCCGGTGCACCTGTACCGCTGATCAGGCGGTGACCGGCTGCTTGGTTGCGGACTCCATCTGGTGGAACAGGTCGGTGTAGTACGGCATGCATTCGGCCATGGCCTGCTCGGTGGTGAACAACGGCTCGTACCCGAGGTCGCGGCGGGCCTTGGCGATCGAGAAGTAGTTGTTGAGGTAAAGCCGTTCCACCGCAAGGGGTTCGATCAGCGGCTCGGGGATGCCGAACTTGAAGTGCAGCCACTGCCACACCATCATCGCCTTGTGCACCAGGCGTCCTGACACCCGGAACGTGGGCAGTGGCCGGCCGCAGGCGGCGAGGACGGGGCGGGCGAACTCGAACATGTTGATCGGTTCGCCGTCGTTGATGAAGTAGGCCTGACCGGGTGCGGTGCCGCCGGGCACCAGGTGCTGGGCGGCCAGGATGAATCCGTGGATCAGGTTGTGCACGTAGGAGTTGTCCAGCTTGATGTTCTTGTTGCCGACCAGCACCTTGACGTGTCCGGCGAGCACGTTCTCGAACACCTTGCGGAACATGGTCTGATCGCCACGGCCCCAGATGCCGCTGGGCCGGATCGCGCACGTGAGCATGCCGTGCTCACCGTTGGCGGCGAGCACGAACTTCTCGGCGACCACCTTGGTCTCGGTGTAGAGGTCGTTGAACCGGTCGGTGTAGGGCATGGTCTCGTCACCGTTGACGATGTCCTGACCGCCCATCACCACACTGTTGGACGCGGTGTAGACGAAGCGTTTGACCCCCGCCTCCTGTGCGGCGTGCACCAGGTTCTTGGTGCCCTCCACGTTCACGGCGAAGCTGCGCTGCCGGTACTCCTCGGTGACCGACGCGCCACCCATCAGGTCGATGATGGCCGCGGTGTGGATGATCGTGTCGACGTCCTTGACGGCGGCGGCCACCGTTTGTTTGTCGCAGATGTCGCCCTCGACGACCTCGAGGCCGGCGTGTTCGCCCAGCGGGGACGGCGCGCGGTCGAAGGACCGCACCGCGTATCCGCGATCCAGCAGTTCGGTCACCAGGTTCGCGCCGACGAAGCCGGAGCCGCCGGTGACGAGGACACGGCCGAGTTCGGTGGTCAGTTTCGGATCACCCATGCCGCACAGGGTAACTGAAACATGTTCCAGTTTCGAGCGGAAATATCGGATCTGATTGCTGGATCAATCTTCTCCGGACTCGCGCTCGGCCAGCGCCTGCTCGACCCGCTGACGCGCCCCAGCTAAGTGTTCCTCGCAGCGTTTCGCCAGCTTTTCACCTCGCTCCCACAGATTGAGCGAAGCATCAAGGCCGAGACCGCCCTGTTCGAGTTGCTGAACGACGGCGATCAACTCGTCGCGGGCTTCTTCGTAGCCCAGTTCACTAATAGGCTTCATGCTCGTACCTTCTACTCGCTACCGTCGCTCACAGCGGTGACCACCCCGTCGGACACCCGCACGCGCAGCCGCGTCCCCTCTGGTGCGTCGTCCACCGAACGCAGGACCACCGGCTCACCGTCCGTCGGCTTCGTCTGCACCACCGCGTATCCGCGGGCCAGCGTCGCTGCCGGGCCGAGCGCAGTCAGGCGCGCCGACAGATGTCCGATCGTGTCCGCCTGAGCATTGATCAACCGGGTGATGTCGCGCTCGGCGGTGGCGCGGCACCGGTGAACCTCCTCGGCCCGCGCGGTGAGCGCGGCCAGCGGCTGAGCCAGCACCGGCCGGCTGCGCAACTGATCCAGGTGATGCTGTTCGCGGTGCACCCAGTTGCGCAGCGCGCGGGCGCTGCGCCGGTGCAGATCGGTGATCAGCGCCTGTTCGGCGGCCGCGTCGGGCACGATCCGTTTGGCCGCGTCGGTCGGGGTGGCCGCCCGCACGTCGGCGACCAGGTCGGACAGGGGAGTGTCGGGTTCGTGGCCGATCGCGCTGACCACCGGCGTGCGGCAGGCCACGATGGCCCGGCACAGGGTCTCGTCGGAGAACGGCAAAAGATCCTCGACGCTGCCGCCGCCGCGGGCCAGCACGATGACGTCGACCGTGGGATCGGCATCCAGTGCCGCCAGCGCCGCCACGATCTGCGGAACGGCGTTGGGGCCCTGCACGATGGTGTTGCGGATCGCGAAACGCACTGCCGGCCAACGGGTGGTGGCCACGGTGGTCACGTCGCGCTCGGCTGCCGACGCCCGACCGGTGATCAGACCAATGGTGCTGGGCAAGAACGGAATCGGCCGTTTGAGCCGAGGGTCGAACAGCCCTTCGGCTTCCAGTAGCCGACGCAGCCGCTCGATGCGGGCCAGCAGCTCACCGATACCGACAGCGCGAATCTCGTTGACCCGCAACGAGAACGTGCCGCGGCCGGTGTAGAAGTTGGGCTTGCCGCAGATGACCACCTGCGTGCCCTCGGACAACTTCACCGGGGCGTTGCGCACCAGATCGCGCGGGCACGTCAGGGTCAGCGACATGTCGGCCGCCGGGTCGCGCAGCACCATGAACACGGTCTTGGAGTCCGGGCGGACCTTCAGTTCGGTCAACTGCCCCTCGACCCAGACGGTGCCCAGGCGGTCGATCCATTTGGCGACCCGGGTCGCCACGGCGCGAACCGGCCAGGGGTTTTCCGGTGACTGACCCGGTTCGGTCACTTCGCGGTCGCGCGGGTGATCCTGTTGGCGAGCAGGGTGACGAACGGTGCGCGGGCCCGGCCGGCCTCTTCGTAGGCCAGCAGCGCTTCGAGGTCGGCCACCCGCAGCGACGCCAGCCTGGCGCGCAGCTGCGCCAGCGTCAGCCCGTCATAGCCGAGTTCCTCGGCGATGCCCGGTGCCCCGGCCGCGGAACCGGCCTTGGTGGCCGTGGCTTTGCCGTTCGTCGCCGCCGTCTCCGGCTCGCCGGTGCTGTACAGCGCGAACCGGCCCTCGGTGCGTCGTTCTCCGTCGGTGTCGGGCGCATCGTCCGCCGCGTCACTGTCGGAAGCGGGCTCGAGATCTTCGTCGAAGGTGGCCCACTCGGGCTGTTCGTCCTTGGGCGGAAACAGCTGCTCGAGCGTTTCGTCGCCCTTGATCACCAGTTCGGCCAGGTTTTGCTGGACGTGCATGACGATGTTGGCGGCCTGGCTGGCCACGGTCATGGGGTAGGTCAGGATGGTGTGGGGTAACTTGCGAGCTTCTTCCAAGGTGGTGACCGCCGCCCCCACCAGCAGCCGGACCCCATACGGTGCAGTTCCCATAGTCGATAGCCTACGGCTGGCTCGGCGTGGCGGTGTCCCCGTACCCTGGTGACATGCCGTCGACAATCAACATGGGTATCCCTGGTGCCACCAGCTCGGTGCGATCAGGCGGCGGTTCGCAAGCCCTGGGCAAACGAGTTCTGCTGGCCGAGCCGCGCGGATACTGCGCCGGCGTCGACCGCGCGGTGGAGACCGTGGAGCGCGCGCTGGAGAAGCACGGTGCCCCGGTCTACGTGCGGCACGAGATCGTCCACAACCGGCACGTCGTGGAGACGTTGGCCAAGGCCGGCGCCGTCTTCGTCGACGAAACAGACGAAGTGCCCGAGGGGGCCATCGTGGTGTTCTCGGCGCACGGCGTCGCACCGACCGTGCACGAGACGGCCGCTGCCCGCGACCTCCAGGTCATCGACGCCACCTGCCCGCTGGTCACCAAGGTGCACAACGAGGCCAAGCGATTCGCCCGTGACGACTACGACATCCTGCTCATCGGTCACGAAGGCCATGAGGAGGTGATCGGCACCGCCGGTGAGGCCCCCGATCACGTGCAGGTGGTCGACAATCCGGACGCGGTGGACAAGGTCACGGTGCGCGACCCGAACAAGGTGATCTGGCTGTCGCAGACCACGCTGAGTGTCGACGAGACCATGGAGACCGTGCGTCGGCTGCGCGAGAAGTTCCCGACGCTGCAGGATCCGCCGAGCGACGACATCTGCTACGCCACGCAGAACCGTCAGGTCGCGGTGAAGGCCATGGCGCCGGAGTGTGAGCTCGTGATCGTGGTCGGTTCGCGTAACTCGTCCAACTCGGTCCGGCTGGTCGAGGTGGCTCTCGGTGCCGGATCGCGCGATGCGCACCTGGTCGACTACGCCGAGGACATCGACCCGGCCTGGCTGGAAGGCGTCACCACCGTGGGCGTCACCTCAGGGGCCTCGGTGCCCGAGGTGTTGGTGCGCGGTGTGCTGGAGCGGCTCGCCGACTACGGCTACGGAACCGTGCAGCCGGTGACCACCGCCAACGAGACCCTGGTGTTCGCCCTGCCGCGGGAGATCCGCCCGCCGCGGGCCTGAGGGCCGTTCAGTCGTCGTACTCCCAGGAGTGACGTCCCCTGGGCGCCTGGCGCCGGGTGGCTGAACGAGACCGCGTGCGATGTTCCACCCGATGATCTTCGTCATCGGTGCCGCGGTAGCGCACCCGTGACACCGGGTGGTGCGTCGAGCGGCCAGAGCGGGTCGGCGGGTCGAAAGAATCCTCGAACGGTTGGTAGTCGTCGAATCGGCGGCGACGCCGCTGTGGCCGTTCATGGGCCTCGAACGTGCCCGCTTCACGACGCTCGGGTGGCGGTTGCCTGCGTGGTTCCCGCGGCTCGGTCCGTGCCCGTCGGCGCGGCTCGCCGACCCCGGGCTCGGCCGGACGCGGAGGCCTGGGGCGTCGCGGGCGCTCGGGGATCGCCCCGTCGAACTCGCTGCCGAGGTCGGTGTCACCGGCGCGGCTGGGACGGGGTCGCGGCGGCGCGGTGCGCTTGGTGGGCCTGCGTTCGCCCCGGGGTCGCCCGGCAGCTGCCCCGGCTTCGGATGCGACGCCGGCGCCGGCCGGACGCCGCCGTGGGGGCCGTTCCGACGGACGCCGCCGCGGCGGGGCATCGGTGGCCGGGTCCTGATCGGTCGCCCTGGCCCGACGAGTCGACGCCGTCGCGGGTTTGCGGAGCACCAGCCCGGAAAGTTTCTCTGTGACAGAAGCCACAATTGCTGCGACGGGCGTGGCTTTGGCCGTTCCGGCTGCTTTGGCGGTGTGCGTCGCGTCGGTCGGCTCGGCCGCGTCGGTCCCGCGGCGCGCTGTCAGGCCGACGTACCACCGGCCCAGGCCGATCAGCAGCACCGCCGCCGAAAGGAACAGCATCAGCGGAAAGCGTTCGATCAGTGGGTATCCGCAGTTGATCGCCAGGTCTTTCACGCCGTCGAGCTGGCCCCCGTGGAACAGGAAATAGGACCCCGGGACGGCGACGAAAAGGATCAGCGGAGGCTGGATCACCGCGGTGAACAGGCCGGCCTGTTGAACCGCCAGAACAGCCAAAAGGCAACCGAGCGAGTAGCACACCGCGAACACCGCGCTGAGTTCCCGGGCACCGGAACCGGCGTCGAAAGCAAAGCCGATCGCAGTAGCCGTGACGGCCAACAAGACAGCACCCCACCACGGCACACCGGCGAAACGCGGGTGTACAGAGCGATGATCAGCCGGCACGGCCGACTGTGCGCGCTGTCCTGACACACGTAGACCGTACCGGCTATGTCTGGCCGCGTGCTGCCAGCTCGCGCTGGCGCGCCTGTCACACCGGCCTAGACTGTGTTCCCTGTGAGCCTGAACCTGGGAATCGTCGGTTTGCCGAACGTCGGAAAGTCGACTCTGTTCAATGCCCTGACACGTAACGACGTGTTGGCGGCCAACTACCCGTTTGCGACCATCGAGCCCAACGAGGGCGTGGTGCCGCTGCCCGATCCCCGGCTCGACAAGCTCGCCGAGATCTTCGGCTCGGAGAAGATCGTGCCGGCGCCGGTGACGTTCGTCGACATTGCCGGCATCGTCAAAGGCGCGTCCGAGGGCGCCGGTCTCGGTAACAAGTTCCTGGCCAACATCCGCGAGTGCGATGCCATCTGTCAGGTGGTCCGGGCGTTCGCCGATGACGACGTGGTCCACGTGGACGGCCGGGTGGACCCGCGCTCGGACATCGAGGTGATCGAGACCGAGCTGATCCTCGCGGACATGCAGACGCTGGAGAAGGCGGTGCCGCGACTGGAGAAGGAAGCCCGCAACAACAAGGACCGCAAGCCGGTGCTGGAAGCGGCGGTTGCGGCCCAGGCGGTACTCGATGGCGGAAAGACTCTGTTCTCTGCGGCCTCTGCGGCCCAGGACTGGTCGATCCTGCGTGAGCTGAATCTGATGACCACCAAGCCGTTCCTGTATGTGTTCAACGCCGACGAATCGATCTTGACCGACCCGGCCAAGCAGGCGGAGTTGCGGGAGCTGGTGGCCCCGGCCGACGCGGTGTTCCTCGACGCCAAGATCGAATCGGAGCTGATCGAGCTCGACGACGAGTCGGCCACCGAGCTGCTGGAGTCGATCGGGCAGACCGAGCGTGGTCTGGACGCGCTGGCCCGCGCCGGCTTCCACACCTTGAAGCTGCAGACCTACCTGACCGCCGGGCCCAAGGAAGCCCGGGCCTGGACCATCCACCAGGGCGACACCGCACCCAAGGCGGCCGGGGTGATCCACACCGACTTCGAAAAGGGCTTCATCAAGGCCGAGATCGTGTCCTTCGACGATCTCGTGGAGGCCGGGTCGATGGCCGCGGCCAAGGCTGCAGGCAAGGTCCGCATGGAAGGCAAGGACTACGTGATGGCCGACGGGGATGTCGTCGAGTTCAGGTTCAACGTCTAATTCCGATTCAACCTTTGGCGGTTGGTCTTTCGAAATACTGGACGAGGCAGAACTCGTGGTTCTCGGGATCCAGCATGACGAGAACGACACCCTCGTCGTAGTCGTGGCGAGTGCCTGACCATTGCCCGCCGAGGTTCTCGACTTGCTGCTGTCCGGCTTCGATGTCATCGACTTCGACGTCGAGGTGGATGCGAACCTTCGTCGACTTCGTCTCGGGCACTCGCTGGAACGTGAGTCGAGGTGTCGGACCTGATCGAGATCCGAGGGTCGCCCAACCTGGATCGTCACCGTGCTCATGCGACGGTTCGATGGCGAGCAACTGTCCCCAGAACGTCGACATCCGGACCGGATCTAGACAATCGATCGTCACCGCCGACCAGTGGTTTGTCATGTCACCCCCGTTGCTTTGGTTCCATGATCCATCAATCACAACTGCTTGAGTTCTACCATCGCGCTAGAATTATGTACATGACTACGTTGCCAATCGCCGATGTACGCGCGAATCTCTCCAAGTTGGTGGACGAGGCGATGCGCACTCATCAGCGGGTGGAGGTCACCAAGAATGGGCGCCGCGCCGCCGTGCTCATGAGCGCCGACGATTACGACTCTCTCATGGAGACGCTCGAGATTCTGGGCGATCGGGAAGCGATGGAGGCAATCCGCGAGGCTGACGCCGATATCGCCGCTGGCCGGGTCTACCCGCTGGAAGAGGTGGAGTCCGAACTCCGCGCGAAGGGCGTCATCACTTCATGACCTACCGAGTCGAACTGACTCGACGCGCTCGGCGAAGTCTGTCCGAGGAACTCCCCGAGGTTGTCGCGGCGGCTTGCTGGGAGTTCATCTGCGGTCCGCTCGCCGAGCACCCTCATCGGGTCGGCAAGCGCCTGCGTGACGAGTTGGCCGGCCGCTGGTCAGCACGGCGCGGCGACTTCCGCGTTGTTTACGAGATTCATGAGGATGTTGTGGTTGTACGGGTAATCGACGTACGGCATCGTCGTGATGTTTATCGGTGACGCAATTGGGTGGAGTTCCGCTTCAACGTGTGATCGGCAAAGCCGCGGGCAAGCAGTCGGGAGGTATACGGGTGGACTCAAAGGCTGGCGTGCTGTTTGAGGTATGCGCTGCTCTTGCTGCGGGCGACTCGCGTTCTGCTAAGGCGACCATTCGGTCGCGGTATCCGTTTAAGCCGGTAGAGAAGATCGCCCGCCGGTACTCAGAACGTCAGTCGATGAAGCTGTTCATGAGAGATGGCTTCATCGACCGCTACACGGGCAACCGACTCGTTAACCCCGGCGTTCTCCGACTCCTCCATGTCGTGCTGGGGGTCGACTTCCCGACACATCCGAACTGGAAGGTCTCAGAGACGCACCCCGCTTTCTGGGAGTTGTTCCCGACGGTCGATCATTTCGTGCCCGTCAGCCGCGGTGGGAGCGACGACGAGTCGAACTGGGTCACAGCGTCGATGCTGAGCAATCAGGCTAAGGACCAGTGGACGGTGGAGCACCTCGGTTGGGAGCTGCATCCGGCTGGCCCTGTGGAGGAGTGGGACGGGTTGTCGCGGTGGCTCGTCGACTATCTGGCGGCGAACCCGACCGTGTTGGCGGAGGCGGCTGAGTCCCACCGTCGCTACATCCGAACATGGCTTACCGCCACCAAGGCGGCGATAGAAGGGGATGACCAACCGGTGGAGTTCCGGCTCAGCGTTCAGCCGGTCTCCTAGTTATGTCAGACATACGTACTACAATCGGTCCCGTGGACACCGTCACGAAGCGTGACCTCAACCAGCGCACTTCGGCCGTGCTCGACCAGGTCACCGACACCGGCGAGGTCATCGTGACCGAGCGCGGTGAGCCGCGCTGGCGTGTCAGCGCCTACCGCAGCCAGGACGCGCCGTTGGCGCGGGCAGAACGCCAGGGGCGTTACACGCCGCCGGCGCCGGCGCCGGCTCCTTGGCCGGATCGACCGGGAGGCCCTGCTTACGAGTCCGCTGATGTCGACGCGCTTCTGGATGAGGTCAAGGGAGACCACTGACCCCGTGGGCATCGTCTATCTCGATTCCTCGATCGCGCTGCGCACGATCCTTGATGTTCCCGAGCGCGTCCGGCTGCAGGAATGGATGCAGAGCCCCGGAACCGATTTCGTCTCGTCGCGGCTGCTGCGCACCGAGGTCGTTCGCGTGCTGCGGCGTGACAAGAGGGCGCTGACGGATGGGACTCCTTTACTGGATCGCGTCGGGATGTTCGACATCACCAGGGAGACGCACGTCATCGCCGAATCCATCGAGCGGCACACCAGGACGCTCGACGCGTTGCATCTTGCGACCGCGCTCCTGATCGGCGAGCCGGTCACAGTGGCAAGCCATGACGCCACGATGAAGGTGGTCGCAGAACATCTCGGTCTTGCGACGACCGACCCCATGGGTTCGGATTGACGCTCTGGCCCATCAACAGCGCCGAACTGGAGCCTCGTGTTCAGCGGCTGAACCTCGGCTCGGAACCTGTTGTCGGTGCCCACGACTAGGGTGCCGCGCATGAAATTCGTTTCCACCCGCATCATCACCGCCGACGTCAAGCGGCTCGTCGCGTTCTACGAGACGGTCACCGGTGCCGACGCCGTCTGGGGCAATGAACTGTTCGCCGAGATTCCCACGCCGGTCGGCACTTTGGCCATCGGCAGTGACAAGACTGTGCCGCTGTTCGGTGCCGGGTCCGCCGAGCCGGCGGCTAACCGCAGCGCCATCATCGAGTTCATCGTCGACGACGTGGATGCCGAATACGAGCGGCTCCGGGAGTCGGTCGGCGAGGTGGTGACGGAACCGACGACGATGCCCTGGGGTAATCGCGCGCTGCTGTTCCGCGACCCGGATGGGAACCTGGTGAACTTGTTCACGCCCGTCACCGACGAGGCTCGGGCCAAGTTCGGGTTGTGAGAACGTGATTGACGTGCCGAATGTGCATACAGATCGCGATTTTCGCCCGAAACGCGATCTGAGTGCACGTTCGGTGACAATCCGAAATCTCAGTCGACGATCACCGAGATCTCGTCGCCCAGGGCATATCCGGCGGTCAATGGCAACCGATCCCCGCTCCAGAACGAGCCGGGATCGAACCAGTTGTAGTGCTTCTCAGTGGTGAGCAGGCCCATCTCCTCGTAGGTGATGGCAACGGTCTCGGCGCAGTAGGCGGTTTCCAGCCCGACCTGGCGATCGCGCGCCTTCCTGCGTTCGGCCGACTCACGAACCTTGTTGTGCACGAATGGGATTCCGCGGGTGAAATCGCTGACGACGGGGATCCGGCCGCGCAGCCAGCGGCCGGTGAGCCGGGCCGTGGTGGGAAAGGCCGTGCCGTTCATCCGGGCGATCACCTTGAGCAGCTTGTCCTCCTGCTCGCGGGTGGCGAACGGGGTGAGCTGACGTAACCAGCAGCGTTGCCCGTAACTGTGGGCCCAGCGTTCGACGGCCTGGCGGGCATCGTGCAACTGCACGCCTCGATGGAAGGTGCCGGTCCACATGTCGAGCAATTTGTCGCCGAGCTCGGCATGCCAGATCAGCGGCGGAAGGTCGTCGATGGCCACGGTCATACCGACGTGGTTGACCGGGCTGTTGGTCAGGGTCTGGATCGCCCGGTCGGGCCCGGACCCGCCGCGAAACAGCCAGATGTCACCGGTGCGGGTCTCCTCCAGCGCCTTGCTCAACGACACGGTGTTCGCTTTCACATGCGCAGCTTAGGCAGACTCAAGGCATGCGCAGCATCTGGAAGTGGGTCGGGCTGGCCGGTGTCGCCGGCGTCGTCGCCGGTGGTGTCATGGTGGCGCGTGATCAGCGTCGCCGAAACGCCTATACCCCGCAGGACATCCGGGAGCGTATGCACCGGCGGCTGGCCGAGGCAGAACAGGCTGATGCGAACCCGTAGCTAGCCGTGCATCAACTCCGCGATGTCGGTGGGGATCGGAGCGATGGGCTCGCGGCGCACCCCGTCGTGCGGTGACCACACCAGGTTCACCTGCAGTGCCGGGTCGGGATCGGGGAAGTCCGAACGTATGTGGCAGCCGCGCGTTTCGCGTCGTTCCAGCGCACATTCGAGCGTGGCTCGCGCCGACAGCACGGCCGACTGCAGGTCGAAGGCGTGTGCCAGGTCTGCGAACCCGCTGATGTCGGTGTGCACAGCCACGTCGGCCGTCCGGGACTCGATCTCGTCGAGCGCACTCAGCCCGGCCCGCAGCCCGGCTTCGTCGCGCACCACGCCGGCATGTTCGGTCATCAGGTTGCGCACCGAACGTTGCAATCCTCGGATGTTCTCGCTGCCATCGGCGGCCAGCAACCGGTCGATCTGGGTCTGGGCGGCACGGACGGCCGCCGGTGAACGACGTTGCGCGCCCAGCCGTGCCGAATACTGGCCTGCGGCTTGACCGGTCAGCCGGCCGTAGACCAACACCGCGCTCAAGGAGTTTCCGTCCAGCGGGCCGGCCCCGTGCAGTCCGGTGACGGCCTCGCCGGCGGCGTAGAGCCCGTCGACCTCGGTGCGGTGGTCCTGGGGCCGGACCGCGACCCCGCCCAAGGAGTGATGCGCCGTCGGGGCCACCTCGACGGGGTCGCGGGTGATGTCGTGCCCCTGCAGCTCCAGCAGCGCCTGGTAGATGCGCGGCAGCCGCGTCACGACCTGCTCGGCGGGCAGATGCGACAGGTCGAGCCAAACCCCTCCGCTGCGGGTGCCGCGCCCCGCCTTGATCTCGGTGTAGGCCGCCATCGCGACCCGGTCGGCGCCGGCCCGCTCCATCTGCTCCGGGGCGTAGCGGGCCATGAACCGCTCACCGGAGGTGTTGAGCAGATAGGCGCCCTCCTCGCATACCGAATCGCTGATCAGCGTGCCTGCCGCGGGCTCGGGGGTGAGCAACCCGAATGGCCGGAACTGCACCAGCTCGGCATCTCGCAACCGGGCGCCCGCCTCGGCGGCGAGCCGGAACGAGTCACCGGTGTTCTCGTCGCGGCGGGCCGTTGTCCGCCGCCAGATCCGGGAGTGCCCGCCGGTGGCCAGGATCACCGCGTCGGCGTGGACGAGATAGCGGGATCCGTCGACCAGATCGAAACCGTATGCACCGAACACGGCTCCGTCGTTCACCAGGATCCGGGTGATGTAGACGGTCGAGAGCATCGGAATCCCGAGCCGCAGCGCGTGTTCACGCAGGACGCGTTGCACCTCACCGGCGTCGACCCGACGCCGGTAGGAGTGCGCCCCGCCGGCATCGTCTCGTTCCGCGCGCAGGCCGAATCGCTCCAAGTCGTGGATGCCTTGAGCGGCACCCTGGGCGACCTGTTGCACGGTGCGCGGATCGGCCAACAACCGACTCTCGCGAAGAGTGTCGGCCGCATGCTGCTCCCACGCGCCGGCCGTGCCCAGCGCGGCGTTGATGCCGCTGAGGGACCGCCCGGTGTGGTCGTCGTCCGGTGTGTGCTTGCCCACAGCCGTGACCGCGATACCCGACTCGGCGAGCTCGATGGCCGTGCGCAACCCGGCCGCGCCGACGCCGATCACGAGGACAGACGTGGCGAGCTGGTGTTCGCGGAGCGACATGGACATCTCCTGGGGACAGACCGGTGGTTATAAGTACCGACCGGGTGGCGTCACGGTTTGTGACAATCCCGGTAGATTTCTCGCCAGTCGCGCACATCCGTGCCGGCCAGCCCCGCCAGGAGTCGCCCGCATGAGTGCCAGCCCGTTGCCCAACCTGGTTGGCAGGCAACGTGAGTGCGCCCGGCTGACGGAGCTGCTCAACGGCCTGCGCCGCGGCGAATCCGCGGTCTCGGTGATCCGGGGTGAGGCGGGCATCGGCAAATCGGTGTTGCTGGAGTTTGTGGCGGCCCAGGCCTCGGGCATCACCGTCACCACGGCCCGCGGCATCGAGGCCGACATGGAGCTCGCCTACGCCGGGCTGCATCAACTGTGCGCACCGTTTCTCGCCGCGATCGATGCGCTGCCCGTGCCCCAGCGCGACGCGCTGCGGGTCGCGTTCGGTTTGGCCGCCGGTGATCCGCCGGATCGCTTCCTGGTCGGCCTGGCGGTGTTGACCCTGCTCACCCGGGCCTCGGAGACGCGTCCGGTGCTGGTCATCGTCGACGACGCGCAGTGGCTGGACCAGGTGTCGGTGCTGACGCTGGAGTTCGTGGCACGCCGGCTGTTGGCCGAGGCCGTCGCGATGGTGTTCGCGGTGCGTGATCCCGAAGGGCACGCCGTGCTCAAGGATCTGCCCGAGCTGCGGCTCGGTGGGCTCGACCCGACGGCGGGCGGCGAGCTGTTGGAGGCCGCGGTGGACGGCCGGCTGGAGGAACGGGTACGCGACCGGCTGGTGGCCGAGACATCCGGAAATCCGCTCGCACTGCTGGAGCTCTACCGCGGGCGCAGTGCGGCCGAGCTCGCCTACGGCGTCGAGGCGGATGAGGCGACAAACCGGGAATCGGTGTCGAGCCGCGTCGAACAGGACTTCGCCGACCGGATCCAGATGCTGCCGGCACCGACCCGAACACTGCTGTTGATCGCGGCCGCCGACCCGGTCGGGGAGGCCCGGTTGCTGCTGCGTGCGGCCGAGGCGATGGACATCGTCCCCGATGCGGCACCGGCCAAGGCGGCTGGTCTGATCGAATTCGGTGAGTCCGTGCGGTTCCGCCATCCGCTGGTCCGCTCGGCGGTGTACCGCCAGGCCGATCCTGATGAGCGTCGGGCGGTGCACCGGGCTCTGGCAGCGGTCACCGACCCGGTCCTGAATCCCGACCGCTGCGCCTGGCACGCCGCAGAGGCGGCCGACGGACCCGACGAGGAGGTCGCGGCGGGGCTGGACCGCGCTGCCGGCCGCGCGCGGCAGCGCGGCGGAATGGCGGCCGAGGCGGTTCTGCTGGAACGTGCCACCGAGCTGACCCCGGACGTGTGGCAGCGCGGACGCCGGGCACTTGCGGCCGCCGAGGCGCATTTCTCGGCCGCCGCACCCGATCGCGCCACCGAGTTGGCCACCATGGCCAGCCTGTGCCCGCTCGACCCATTGGACCAGGCCCGGCTGGCCCGACTGCGCGCCCGAATCCTGTTCGGCCGCAGCCGAAGTGACGAGGCGGCCCCGTTACTGCTCGACGCCGCCGAACAATTCACGGCCGCCGGGTCACCACTGGCCCGCGAGACCTACCTAGAGGCGATCAGCGCCACCGTGTTCGCCGGCCGGGTCCACGGGCCGGCCGGCGCCAGGGCCGCGGCGGTCGCCGCCTGCGCCTCGGGTGCTCCGCCGTCGAACTCGCCTGCCGCCGATCTGCTGCTCGACGGTGTGGCCACGCTGCTGGCCGACGGACATGACGCCGGGGTGCCGGTCCTGCGCCGAGCGTTCGAACCGTTCGCGCAAGAGGAACTACACAGCCGCGAAGCGACCATGCGATGGCTGCTGCTGGTGCCGGTCGCGCTGGAATCGTTCATCCACTACGGCTGGGATCTGCCCGCGTGGGATGCCTTCGCAACCCGTGCGGTGCGGCTCGCCCGCGACATCGGCGCACTCGGGGTGTTGCCCCCGGCCCTGATCTACCTCGGCGGCGTCTACATCCACCATGGCGATTTCGCCACGGCCGCCCGCATGATCGAGGAGGCCGACGCGATCTCCGCCGCGACCGGACAGACTCCACACGCGTACGCCTCGCTGGTGTTGGCCGCGTGGCGGGGCGACGAGGCCGCCGCTGCCGGCCCGATCGCCGAGGCCAAGGCACGTGCCGCTCAGCACGGCGAGGTCTCGCTGTTGGGCGTGACCGGCTATGTCCAGGGAGTGCTGTACAACGGCCTGGCCCGCTACGACGAGGCGCTCGCGGCGGCCCGGACGGGCATCGAGCACGACGGTTACAACTTCACCGGGCTGTCGTTGGTCGAGCATGTCGAGGCCGCCGTCCGGTGCGGTGAGCTCGACGCGGCCCGCACCTCACTGGCCCGTCTGGTCGAACTGACCCACGCCGCCGATTCCGGGTGGGCCCGCGGCGTCAGCGCGCGCAGCCGGGCCCTGCTCGCCGACGGCGACGAGGCAGATGCGCTGTACCGCACGGCCATCGAGGAGATCGCCGGCGACCGTGTGATCGTGGAGGTGGCACGCACCCATCTGCTGTACGGAGAGTGGCTGCGCCGCAACCGGCAGCGGGCACTGGCGCGCGAGCAGCTCCGGACCGCCCACGAGATGTTCGACGGCATGGGGGCCACGGCGTTCGCCGAGCGGGCCCGACGCGAACTGCTGGCGACCGGTGAACATGTGCGCACCCGCGAAACCGGACCGGCGACCAGCCTGACTCCACAGGAGGCGCAGATCGCCGCGTTGGCCGCCGCCGGGATGACCAATCCGAAGATCGGTGCGGAGTTGTTCCTCAGCCCGCACACCGTGGAGTGGCACCTTCGCAAGGTGTACACGAAGCTCGGCGTCAGCTCCCGACGTGAGCTGCCCGGTGCCCTCGGGGCAGCCGGCTAGGGCCGATACGTGGTGCTCCGCGGCAGTCCGTGGGGTGGGCGCCACGGACTCGACCACGGACCTCCGTGGCGCGACGGCGGGCACGTGGGACCGAAAGTGGAACCATGCCGCCATCCGCCGACCTCGACGTGGCCCTCGACATCTTCCTGAGTCACCGGCCGCGGTTGTTCGGGATCGCCTACCGGGTCACCGGCGAGGTGTGCGGGGCCGAAGATCTGGTCCAGGAGGCCTGGTTGCGCTGGCAGCGCACCGACCGGGCCCGGGTCGAGAACCCGGCCGCGTTCCTGATCACCACCACGACCAATCTGGCCATCAACGTGATCCAGTCCGCGCGGCACCGTCATGAGGCCCCGACCGCGTCACCGTTGGGACAGCTCACCGAGTCCGGCGAGGACGCGTCCGCCCGCAGCGCCGAGCGGACGGCGCTGATCGAGGATGTGCTCGCCTTGCTCATGGCCAGGTTGTCGCCGGGGGAGCTGGCCGCCTATCTGCTGCGCAAGGGATTCGGCTACCCCTATGCCGACGTTGCCGCGCTGCTGACGCTCAGCGTCGCCAATGCCCGCCAGCTGGTTCGTCGCGCCCAGACCCGGTTGGATGTGGGCCGGCGCGTGACACCGGTTCCGGTGGGGGCGCACCGCCGCCTGGTCAAGGCGTTTCTGGCGGC
Source organism: Mycobacterium sp. E802 (assembly GCF_001666875.1). Taxonomy (NCBI): domain Bacteria; kingdom Bacillati; phylum Actinomycetota; class Actinomycetes; order Mycobacteriales; family Mycobacteriaceae; genus Mycobacterium; species Mycobacterium sp. E802. Next base: position 10,666 of record NZ_LZJD01000011.1, on the reverse strand, counting down.
GGCCCACACCGGCGAACTGCGGGAGTTGGAGCGGGTGCTGGTCGAGGATTTCGCGTGCTCACGAGCGGCGTGACCAGCTGGTCGACCTGGTCGGTCGACACGCTGCGCGTCGAGAACATGGAGCGCAGGGGCACCGGCCGGCTGCTCGGCCGGCATCGGGAATGTGCGACGCTCGACGACCTCGTCGCGGGGGCGGTGAATGGTCGCAGCGCATCGGTGGTGTTACGTGGTGAGGCGGGGATCGGCAAGACCGCGCTGTTGGACCACGTGGCCGAGCACGCCCCGGGCTGCCGGGTGGCACGCATCACGGGTGTCGAGGCGGAGGCCGAACTGGCTTTCGGTGCGCTGCACCAACTCTGCGCGCCGTTCACCGATCATCTCGACCGGCTGCCGGATCCGCAGCGGGCGGCGCTACAGGCGGCCTTCGGGTTCGGGGGCGGCGCTCCTCCCGATCGCTTCTTGGTCGGATTGGCCGTCTTGAGCCTGCTGGCCGACGCAGCCGCGCGCAAGCCCGTGGTCTGCCTGATCGACGATGCCCAGTGGCTGGACCAGATGTCGGCCCACACACTGTCTTTCGTCGCCCGTCGGCTCCTGGCCGAGCGCGTGGCGCTGGTGTTTGCCGTGCGTGAACCGGTCCGCGTCGACGCGCTGAAGGAGTTGCCCCGACTGCAGGTGGAGGGTCTGGGTGAGCACGATGCCCGCGCCCTGCTGGCCGCGGGAACGCCTGGCCGGATCGACGACCGTGTCCTGCACCGCATCCTGGCCGAGGCCCGAGGCAATCCGCTTGCGCTGCTCGAACTTCCCCGCGAGGTTGGGCAGACCCCTCCGGTCGCCGGGCCCGGACGCTCGCCCGATGAGCCGCCGGCCCACCGGATCGAGACCGGCTTCCGGCGACGTCTCGGCTCCCTGTCGCTCGATGCCCAACGTCTGATCCTGCTCGCGGCGGCCGATCCGGTGGGCGATGTGGTACTGCTGCGGCGCGCCGCAGCGGGGCTCGGCATCGATATGGCCGCTGCCGGCCTGGAAACCGAGGAGGCCGATCTGCTCACCGTGGGCACCATGGTCCGGTTCCGTCATCCGCTGGTGCGGTCGGCGGCCTACCGGTCGGCGACACTCCAGCAGCGGCAGCAGGTGCACCGGGCGCTGGCCGAGGCGACCGATCCAGACCATGACCCGGATCGCCGGGTGTGGCATTTGGCCAGTGCCGCAGAGGTTCCCGACGAGGAGGTGGCCGCCGGTCTGGAGTGGGCGGCTGACCGGGCCCGGGCGCGCGGTGGTGCGGCCGCGGCCGCAGCCTTTCTTGACCGGGCCGTCCAACTGACCCCAGACCCGTACCGTCGCGGCACCCGTGCCCTGGCCGCGGCCCAGGCCAAGAGCGAGGCAGGGGAGTTCGGCGACGCTCTCGATTTGCTCGACGTCGGTGCCGCCCAGCCGCTGGACGAGCAGCAGCGAGCACTCGCGGAATTGATCCGCGGACGCAGCCTGTTCTCGTTCCGCAGCGCGAGCGCGGGGCTGCCGTTACTGCTGAGCGCCGCCAAACAGCTTGAGCCACTTGATGCTGCACTGGCCACCGAGACCTATCGCGATGCCATCTACGCCGCGCTCACCGCCGGCCGGTTGTCGGGGGACACCGGTGTCGAGCAGGTCGCGGCGGCCGTCCTGACGATGCCCCGCCCGGTGAATCCGACGCGGGCGGATCAGCTGCTCGAGGGGGTGTCCCGGATAACGGTCGACGGTTACGCGGCCGGTGCGTCGCTGGTTCAGCGCGCCCTGACCGCCTACCGGACGGCCCCCATCGGAGCCCAGGAAGGACTGGGTTGGCTGCCGTTGGCATGCCGATTGGCGCACAACACTTGGGAATTCGATGCCTGGTCGGCACTGTCGGCAACCCTGGTGGAACTGGCGGTCGAGGCCGGTGCGCTCGCGGTGCTGCCGTCGGCGCTGTTGCTGCGGTTGTCGAACCGGGTTTACGCCGGCGACCTGGCCGCATCCGACGCGTTGGTCAGCCAGGCAGCTACCTTGGGTGAGGTGATCGGCAGCAGTTTCTTCGCGCGTTACGGCGCGGTGGTGGTCGAGCCCTGGCGCGGCGACGAGATGCGGACGCGGCAGGCGATCGACTCGATCACCGGTGATCCGATGTTGCACGGGGAGGGTAAGACGCTGACGGCGACGGAATGGTCGGCCGCGGTGCTCTACAACGGACTCGGCCGGTACGAGGAGGCGCTCGCAGCCGCGCGTCGCGGGTCGGCGTACCCGCGGGAGCTCGGTCTGTCGACGTGGTCGATGGTCGAATTGGTGGAGGCCGCAGCGCGACTCGGCCGGTCCGGGGAAGCCGAAGACGCGGTGCGGCATATCGAAGGCATGGCTGCGGCCAGTCAAACCTACTGGGCGCGTGGCACCGCCGCATACGTTCGCGCGCTGGTCGCCGACGGCGCAGCCGCGGAAGAACACCATCGGGAAGCGATCGAGTTACTCGGGCTCTCAGGCGTGGGAATGCTCACGGCCCGAGCTCATTTGGTGTACGGAGAGTGGTTGAGCCGTGAGCAGCGTCACGAGGACGCCCGGCAGACACTGGGCCGCGCACACGAACTGCTGGGCGGCATCGGTGCGCGCGGCTTCGCCGAGCGGGCCGCTCGCCAACTTGCGGCTGCGGGCGGGCCGGTGCACGAGCCGTCGACCGCTCGATCGATGCCGGCCGGCGCGGTGCTCACCGACCAGGAGCGGCGGATCGCTGCGCTGGCTGCCGACGGGCTGACCAACGCGCAGATCGGCGCTGCGATGTACATCAGCGCCCACACCGTGGAATGGCACCTGCGAAAGGTGTTCAGCAAGTTGGGCATCCGCTCCCGACGGGATATCGCGGGGAGGCTGGCCGCCGATCCCTCGGCCTAGGTTCTGTCACATTTCGGCTATCCGAGCGGTCTATATTCATATGCGGCGGAAAACTTTTCACGACCTCGACGCCCAGGTTCTGATCGGTCGCGATGGCGAATGCCGGCTGCTGGATGGTCTGATGTCGGCTCTGTCGACCGAAAGCCGAGTGCTGGTGTTGCGCGGAGGGGCCGGTGTCGGCAAGACGGCACTGCTGGGCTACCTGCTCGGGCGGGCCCGCCAGTGTGACAGCAGTTTCCGCACCACTCAGGTCACCGGCGTGGAGTTCGACATGGACCTGGCGTATGCCGGCCTGCAGCAGCTGTGTCGGCCGCTGCTGCCTTACCTCGACGAACTCCCGGACCCACAGCGCCGAGCGCTCGAGACGGCCCTGGGGCTGGACACCGGGGACAGTCCCCCAACGGACCGGGTGCGGGTGGCGGCGCTGGCCCTGCTGACCGCGGCCGGCCGTGACCGGCCGCTGTTGTGCCTCATCGACGATGCGCAGTGGCTCGATCTCGCCTCACTGGAGGTGTTGTCGTTCGCGGCGCGACGAATGGAAGGACCGGTGGGGCTGGTGTTCGCCACCCGTGACGTGGGCGCTTTGGCCGGCCTGCCGGAACGGGTGGTCGGAGCCCTGTCCGATGCACACGCGCGCGAGCTGTTGGACTCGACCCTGGGTGTCCACCTGGATCCGCGGGTGAGTGACCGCATCCTGGCCGAGGCCGGGGGTAATCCGTTGGCGTTGATGACGCTGCCGGCAGATGACTCCGCTGCCGAACTTGGCGGCTCGTTGCGCCGCGGACATCCCCGCTCGGTGACCACACGAATCGAGCAGAGCTACGCCGAACGGATCGGGGCACTGCCGGAACCGACGCGGATGCTGCTTCTCGCCGCCGCTGCCGAGCCGATCGGAGACCGCGCAGTGCTGATCCGCGCCGCGCACAGCTTGGCGGTCACCGCCGCCGACTTGGCGCCCGCGGTGACGGCCGGTGTGGTGGAAGTCGGTGCCCGGGTGCGGTTTTGCCATCCCCTCGCGCGGTCGGCAGCCTACCGTGCCGCAGACCCGGTGGAGCGTCGCGCAATACATCGCGTGTTGGCCGAAGTCACCGACGCGCAGACCGATCCCGATCGGCGCGTGTGGCATATCGCCAATGCCGTGACTGGGCCCGACGACGAGGTGGCCACGCAACTGGAAGCCGCCGCTGGCCCCGCCCGCCACCGGTCCGGTGTCTCGGTGGCGGCAGCTTTCCTGCAGCGGGCGGCGCTGCTGACCTCGCACCCCGAACGTCGCGGCGACCGTGCGCTCGCCGCGGCCCGCGCCAAGCTCGACGCCGGTGCTCTGGGCGATGCCGAGGAGTTGCTCGCCACGGCGCAGCTGGGCCCGCTGACCGAACTGCAGCGGGCCCGATCGGCAGGGTTGTCTGCCCGGATGGCGTACCTCCAACATCGTGATGACGGCTCCGGTGCGACGACGTCGAGCGATATCGCCGCCCGATTGCACGATGCCGCACAACAGTTGGAAACCCTCGACGAAGCCGCGGCGGGCGAGGCCCGTCTGGAAGCACTCGCCGCGGCGACGGCTGCCGGCCGTCTCGGGAGCGTCCCGGCCGTGGCCCGCCTCGCCGAGTCGGTCGTTCCCGCCGCCGGTGAACCCGCCGCGGTGCCGGAGTTCGAGGCATCGGGCCGACTGGCCGCCCTGCCCGTCCTCGAGCAGGCCGCAGCCTACGAGATGTGGGATGACGCTCTCGCACACCGGCTCGCCACGGCTGCGGTGCAACGGTCTCGGGAGTCCGGCGCCCGGCACCTGCTCGCGGAAACGCTGTCCCACCGAGCCGTCGTGCTCATGCTGGCCGGACAGCTCGACGAAGCCGAAATGATGCTGTCGGAGGCACATTCGCGCTCGGCCTCGGCCGGCTACCACGCCCCCTGGCGTTACCCGTCGCTGCTACTCGACGCGTGGAGAGGGGATCCGGCCGACCTGGAGGGCATCAAAACCGGTGCGGAAGCTGCGCTCAACCATGGGGAAGGACGCGCCCTGGGGCTGGCCCAGTATGCGACGGCGGTGCTGTGCAATGGTCTGGGCCGTTACGAGGAGGCGTTCACCGCCGCCCGACAGGCCGCCGAGTATGACGACCTCGGGCTCTACGGTTGGCACCTGGTCGAGCTCGTCGAATCGGCCACCCGTGTCGGTGACACCGCAACGGCCGAGGATGCGCTCATCCGGCTGACCCGCCGCCTCGCCACGAGCCAAACCGATTGGGCGCGGGGAACTCTGGCGAGTGCTCGGGCACTGACCACCCATGGCCAGGATGCCGAGGCCGGTCACCTCGAAGCGATCGACCACCTGAGCCGTACCCAGGTTCGGATCCACCACGCGCGGGCACACCTTCGGTATGGGGAGTGGCTGCGGCGCAGGCGGCGGCGCTCGGCGGCACACGAGCATCTCACCGTCGCCCACGACATGTTCATCCGCTTCGGCGCCCAGGCGTTTGCCGGGCGGGCCGAACGTGAACTGATTGCCAAGGAGGGAAAGCCGCTTCAGCCCACGCTTGCCGGTGGGGACCATCTCACCGCCAAGGAGCTGCAGATCGCGACCCTGGCCGGGCAAGGCTTCACCAATGCCGTCATCGGCGAGCGGTTGTTCATCAGCACCCACACCGTCGAGTGGCACTTGCGTAACGTGTTCGCCAAGCTTGGGGTGACCTCGCGCCGACAGCTTCGAACCTTGGCGTCGGCGGGTTGACGGCAGTTCAGCGGCCGACGAACTCCACGACCACGCCGGTGAAGGCGTCGTTGTCGTCACCGGCGGCGGTGTGCCCGGCGTCGGACAGCTCGACGAATTCGGCGGCGGGCACCTTCTCCAGGAAGTCCTGCACACCCTCGGGGCTGACCACATCGGACAGTTTCCCGCGGATCAGCAGGATCGGGATCGACAGGTTTATCGCGGCCTGTTCCAGCTTCTCGACCCGGACGAAGGGATCGTCTTCCGGCTTGGTCAGAAACGCCGGATCCCAGTGCCAGTACCAACGCCCGTCGCGCAGCCTCAGGTTCTTCTTGAGCCCTTCGGGACTGCGCGGCTTGGTGCGGTACGGCAGGTAGGCCGCCACCGCCTCGGCGGCCTCCTCCAACGAGTCGAAGCCGTTGACGTTGGTGAACATGAAGTCGCGGATGCGTGCGCTGCCGCTCTTCTCGAACCGTGGCACCACGTCGACCAGCACCAGTTTGGTGACCAGTTCCGGACCTGCCTCGTGCGCGGCCAGGATGCCGGTCAAGCCGCCCATGCTGGCGCCGATCAACACGACAGGACGGCCGATCTGGTACAGCACATGCTGCACATCGGCGCACAGCACCTCGACCGAGTAGTTGGCGCTGGGGGAGCGGTCGCTGTCGCCGTGCCCACGTGCGTCGAGAGCGATCACGTGGAGCCCGCGGTCGGCCAGGATCTGTCCGGTGTTCTTCCAGGAGAACCGGTTCTGTCCGCCGCCGTGCAACAACAGGACCGTCGGCTTGTCGGCAGCCGACGCCGCGTCGCGGTTCCATTCGTCGCCGACCAGATTCAGGTCGTCGACCCCGCGGAACGTGACGGTCCGCAATTGGCTGTGCTCTGGTTTCCCGGTGCTCACGGACATTCCTCTCGCCAGGCCCCGGAGGTCACGTTACCCAGACGGGTTTTCGCCCCATCCGCGACCCGCTGCGCGGGCACGTTCCTAGAATTGACAATCGTGCAAATCGAGCCAGGCGAGGTGGCACGCGACGCCGATGAGCGCAAGGCAATCATCAAGGCGGCGTTCACGTGCCTGTCCGAGCCCCATGCCGGTGCGGTGCCGCTGGCGGTGATCTTGGCCCGGGCGGGGTTGTCCACCCGGGCGTTCTACCGGCACTTCGAGTCCAAGGATGCGCTGTTCTTGGCCATGCAGCAGAGCGGCGGCCGGTCGTTGGGCTGCCGTCTGGACCGGATCGCCGATGACGACGGCGGACGGCCGGTCGAGCAGCTCGCACAGTGGATCAGCGTCGCGTTCCAGGTGATCCACGATGCGCGGTTGCGTAATCACGCCGCAGTTCTGGATTCCGACGAGATCCGCTCGGCCAAGGGGTACGACGAGGCACAGGAACAGTGGCGCTTCGACCGGGAACGGGCACTGGCCGGGCTTCTGCGCCGCGGCCGCGACGATGGCTCCTTTCCACTGGCCAAGCCGGATCGCGACGCCGCGGCCATCCGCGCCGTGGTCAGCCATGAGCTGGCCCGTCTGCCTGCCGACGGGGACCGGGAGGATGCGTGCGCAGCGGCGGTGGACTTTGCTCTGCGAGCCGTGGGTGCGCGCACCCGGGACCGCTGATCGCGGTGTGACCGATGCCACGTACTTTGGAGCGCACGCGTGCCAACCCACGCGACACGTAGTGCCCCGAGGAGCAGATGTATGGCAGACGACAGCGCGGACGCCGAGCCTGTCGAGCAGACCGAGGCCGACGAGACCGCCGAGGCGGACGACGAGGTTGCCGACGAGACCGAACCGGCGGACGACGACCGGGCGGTGCCCGAGCGGCGACGTTTTCTGCGGACGCCGACGGCTCTCGGCGCCGTACTCGTCGTCGCGCTCGTGGCGCTGACCGGTTGGACGGGATACAAGTTCTACCAGGTTCAGCATGAACAGCAGCGGCGCGAGATGTTCGTCGACACCGCACGTCAGGCCGCGGTAAATCTGACCACCGTCAACTGGGAACACGCCGAGGACGACATCCAGAGAGTGCTCGACACCTCGACCGGTGCGTTCTACGACGACTTCGACAAGCGTTCGAAGTCGTTCCTTGAGGTCGTCAAACAGATCAAATCGAAATCCGTAGGCACCGTCACGGCGTCCGGGTTGCAGTCCTACTCGCCAGATGAGGCCAAAGTGCTCGTCTCGGCGACCATCCGCTCGACCAACGCCGGGGTGCCCGAACAGGCGCCCCAGGTATGGCGAATGGTGTTGACAGTGCAGGACGTTGACGGCAAGGCGAAGGTTTCCAACGTGGAGTTCATCCAGTGAGCGGCCGACACACGATGCCACCGGCCGGGCGTCGCAAGGCCGCGGCGGAATCTGCCGAGGCAACAGAGCAGGTGAGCCTCGACAAGGTCGCGGCCGAGCAACCTGAACCCGAGCCCAGCGAGACCGAGCCGGCCGAGACTGAGCCGGCCGAGACTGAGCCCGCCGAGCCCGAGAGCGCGGCGCCCGAGGGTACGGCGCAGACGGACGAGCCCGCGGCTGCCGACGAGCCCGCCGAGCCCGAGCCGTCGCGTAACCGCTCACGGATCCCGCTGGTGTTGGCGGCGCTGGCTCTGGTCCTGGCGGTGGCCTGTGGGGTGTTGCGCTGGCTGATCGTCACCCAACATGAAAGTGCCACCGCCCGAACAGAATCCGTCGAGGCGGCCAAGGATATCACCGTCCAGATGCTCTCGTATGAGACCGAGACCGTCGACCAGCAGCTGACCGCGGCCCGTGACCGGATGACCGGAGAGTTCCTCGGGACGTACACCGCGATGATCAACGAGGTGATTCCCGCGGCGCATGCTCAGCAGATCGCCGCGGTGGCCGATGTGCAGCGTGTGGGAGTGGTGAGCGCGAAGCCCGACCGTGCCGAGGTGGTGATGTACGTCGATCAGAGCGTTCAGGTGGGTAACAAGATGCCGGAGAAGACGTTGTCGATCGTGCGGGCCACGATGGTCAAAGAGGGTGACCAGTGGTTGCTGTCCCAGTACGAGCCGGTGCAGCCATGAGTGAGCCGCGCTGGATCGACGTGAACACTCCCGCGGTACAGCTGCGGGCGTTGGTGTGGGGCCCCGACGACGGGCCGGTGGCGTTGTGCCTGCACGGTTTTCCCGATACCGCCTACGGCTGGCGGAAGGTGGCGCCGATGCTGGCCGATGCCGGCTGGAAGGTGGTGGCGCCGTTCCTGCGCGGCTACGTGCCGTCGTCGATTCCCAGCGACGGCAGTTATCACGTCGGGGCGCTGATGGATGATGCGCTGCGGGTGCTGGACGCCGCCGGACCGACGGGAAACGATGCGCTGATCGGCCACGACTGGGGCGCCATCACCGCCTCGGGTCTGGCGGCGATGCCGGACAGCCCGTTCACAAAATCGGTGATCATGTCGGTCCCGCCGTCGGCGTCGTTCCGGCCGCTGGGCCGAGTGCCCGACACAGGCCGGCTGATCGCCCAGTTGCCGCGTCAGTTCGCCCGCAGTTGGTACATGATGTACTTCCAATTGCCTTGGCTGCCTGAACGATCCGCGTCGTGGGTGGTGCCGAAACTGTGGAAGCAATGGTCACCCGGCTACGACGCCGCCGAGGACGTGCGCCACGTCGACGCCGCGATCGGAGCGCCCGACCGCTGGCGGGCCGCGCTCGGTTACTACCGGGCGATGCTGCGCGGCAGCAAGCCGCCGGCCCAGTATGCCGAGCTCCACCTGCACTGGCTGTCCGCGCCGGTGCTGCCGACACTGTATCTGCACGGCACCGATGACGGCTGTGCCGCACCGGATTACGCCCGGTGGGTCGAGGAGATCCTGCCGAGCGGCAGTGCGGTGGGCATCATCGACCACGCCGGACATTTCCTGCAGTTGGACCGGCCGGACGCGGTCGGGCGACAGATCGTGGATTTCATCGGTAGTCCCGGACGGAACTGACCGGTGCGCCGACTGGCCGCAATCGACGCCCAGAACTGGTGGATGTCGGCCAAACTGCCCAACGATCAGTTCCTGCTCTACGGATTCGACGGAGTGCCCGCGGATCTCGGTGCCACGGTGGCCGAGATCCGGATGCGTGCCCAGCACTGCCCGGACCTGACCCTGCGTATCCGTGACGACTGCCGGCTGACCTACCCGGCCTGGATGCCGCGGACGGTGGGCGAAGACCAGTTCGCGATCCACCACGGTGAGCTCGGCTGGAACGAGTGCCTGGACGCCGTCGCGCAGCTGGCCGACCATCAGCTCGACGTCACCGTCGCAGCCTGGCGCCTGCACATATTCCCCCGGGTCCGTGCGATTCCGGGTGCCGCGACGGGCACTGTCGCGGTGTTGCAGATCTCGCATGCCCTTGCCGACGGGACCCGGGCCTCGGCGCTGGCCGCGTGGCTGTTCGGCCGCGCCGAGCCCGTGGTGCCGGTGTCCGTACCTCGAATTCCAGCCGCCCGGCTGCCCTGGCGGGCGATCGAGGCAGCCCGCACCCAGCGGAAGCTGGTCCGCGACACCGAATCCGGTGCCGTGCCGGCGCCGGCGCCGTCGCGTCCGGTGTTGCACAGCAATACCGAGCCGACCGGTGAGCGTTGGGTGCGCACCATCATCCGGCAGCGTTCACAGATCCCCGGGCCCACGGTCACCATCGGAGCCCTGACCGCGATCTCGTCGGCCCTGGACGGGCATCTGCGTGAATTCGGCGACGACACGAGCGCGCTCGCGGCCGAGGTGCCCATGGCCAAATCAGGTATTCGCCACGCGCACAACCACTTCGGCAACGTCGGCATCGGTTTGTGTCCCGAACTCGCCGTACCAGACCGGATCGTGCATATCACGGCGGATTTCGCCGAGCGCCGACGCCGCGCGGCTCACCCGGGCATGATCGCGGCCGGCCGAGCATTCGCCGCCACCCCGGTTGACGCTGGACACCACGGTGTTGCCGGTGACCATAGGCGCCCGCACCGTCGGGTCGAATTGCGCGACGCCCCACCGCAACAACGGGGCCGGGGTGGCGGCGAATGCTCGGCCGGCCGCGATCATGCCCGGGTGAGCCGCGCGGCGGCGGCGCTGGGCGAAATCC
>NZ_LZJD01000010.1:0-536 GCF_001666875.1 Mycobacterium sp. E802 | reverse complement strand
GTCTGCTCGGCGAGCATCTTCACTCGGCTGGCCGCCGGATGCACGCGCTGCGACAAGGATTCCCAGTCCAGGCGCACCCGGCCGTCGATGTTCCTCGGCACCACGACTTCCCCGTCGAGCACGCAGCGGTCGACGAGCTCGTCACGCAACGTGTCCAGCAGCTCGGGAAAATAGCGGCCGAGCTCCTTGCCGTTGCGCGATTGCAGCACCACCTCGTCGCCGTCGCGGAACACCAGCGCCCGGAAGCCATCCCACTTCGGTTCGTATGACCACACGCCCGGCGGGATCTCACGCACCGGCTTCGAGAGCATCGGCGAGACCGGCGGCATCGTGGGCAGATCCATCTGCCCACGATGACATTGCCCTGGCTCGGTGGTCTACGTGAGTATGGAAGTTGTGGACTTGCCGGTGCAGCCGCCCATCGAACCGATGCTTGCCAAGGCGCAGGTGAAGGTGCCCGACGAGCCGGGCGTGTGGTCATACGAACCGAAGTGGGATGGCTTCCGGGCGCTGGTGTTCCGCGACGGCGACGAGGT
>NZ_LZJD01000009.1:0-21191 GCF_001666875.1 Mycobacterium sp. E802 | reverse complement strand
CCAAATTAGTGCCTAGCGGGTGCACTAAGCTAAGGCATCACCGCAGGTCAACGCGCCGCCGCTCTCGAAAACAGGCCGAAGTGACCCAACTCGGGTCAGAGTCTCGGCCAAAGGTTGTAACCAATGGCCGGATCATTCGCTCTGGTCTCGCGTATCAGCTTCGCTTCCATTGCGCGGACTTCTGCGTCAGTGGCTGTGTCCGATTCCCACAGGATTGTTTTGCGTGCGGTGTAGTCGTTGGCGTGTTCGCCAAGGTCGGCGGCGATTTGCGCCTTTGCGCTTGGGCTGCCGAAGTAGCTCACGCTGCCGGTGAGGTCCATGCCCACGTAGATTTTCCCGTTTGGGTAGGTGATCTTGTAGACCTGTTTGCGCCGTGGCATGGAGTCGAACCTAGTTCCTGTTGGCTTGGTAGTACCGCAGTTGTCGTTGCTTGCGAGCCGCGATGGCGTCGAGCACCTGGCCCCGTTCACCGTCGGTGCAGGTTGTGCCGCGAGCCCCGTTGCATCGCTTACATGCGCTGCGAATATTGAGTTCGTCGTGTGCGAGTTCCGGCTGTTCGCTAACGGGGATAATGTGGTCGGCGGTTTCTGCTTTCCCTCGACATCCGGGTAACGCGAGTTCACAGAATGGGACTCGTTTACGTTGCCGTTCGGATAGCTTGCGCCAGCGCCAATCGCTGCCCGCGTGTGCTGTGGCACGCGGTGCTCGCTTAGGCGTGCACGGTCCGCATCTGCTGCCCTTAGGTATTAGCTCCCCGCAGGAGATGCAAGGGCGGTTCACCAGTCGCGTGGTGGACGCTGGGCAACGGCGTCAGCGTGGCCGATAAGCAGCTTGCCGACGACCTCGGCGTCCTGTACGGCGAGCGCCGTTGTGGTGCGGGTGCCGTCGCCTTCTACGGTGATGAGCGCGATATGGGTTGCCGTGGTGATGTCGCCGTCTGTGGCATTGGTAGCGAACTCAAAGTACGCGGGTTCGATGGTGCGGTCATTGCTCATTGTTCAGTTGTCCTATTCAGTTGTTCGGCGGTATCAACCAGAGCGTCAGCGACCGCTAACGCTGCGTCGGCATGCATGGTGATTGATTGAACGTTTCCGGCCATGCTGCGCCTCGTGAGCATGACCAGGTTTCGGTCTCGGCTGACTATGTATGGTTCGCCGAATGCTGGCTGTATACGCGTTGCGCTCACCGGCTGGCGTGCACCGGGTAGCGCTGGATGGTTCCTAACCGCGCCTTAGCTGGCGTGGTGGTTCGCGGCCTGGTCGTCGGCTTGCGCTTTAGGTCGCTTAGTTCGTCCGGGCTTAGGTCGGTTATGACTAGGCCGGTGATTGTGCCGTCGTGGTCGCGGATGGTTTGCAGTGTTGCCATTGTTCCCCCGGAGATATGGCAGTGCCCGGCCCCGCCAAGGATGGTGAAAAATGCGGGTCCGGGCACTGCCGGTCTTTTGAAGTTAGTAAGTCGTTTTATGCCGCTGTGAGCGTGTCCCAGTCGCGCACAGGACGCCCGGACAGAAAATCTGAGTGAGCAATCAACAGCGCGCCAACGCGTAACGCATCCTCTGCGGTCATCGGCACCGTAATAGACGGGGCAGGATAAACCGGATCACCGGCCAACTTCAGCGCACATAAACGCCCATCAGTCGATGTGACGATTTCGTAAGTGCGAGGGTCGTAGACAACACCGCTTAGTTGCGCGTTCCACCCTGTGGGGTGCCTATCGGCGCGTGCCCTTACTGGGCCGGGCGGCTCTTTGACCTTGGACATGTTTGCCTCTCTGCTATTTATTTGCTGTCCTGCGGGTGGCCTGGTGGTGCATGATCCGGGGCCGCAGCGGCACGTCTAACCGTTCATCCATGAACGGGGCCGCGTGCTTGGGTTGACGGGGCCGGTAGATACCGCCGCGTGACGGGTTGTTGGCCCGCTGGGACCGCACAACGTCAGACACCATTCTTCCCTTAATCATGTTGTGGCGCTTGTCATTTAGATTGACGGTTGTCGCCCATTCCAGATTGTGCGGTGCGAGGTTTGTCGGGTCGCTGTCGAGGTGCTTGACCCACGCGCCGACCCAACCATCCGGCGGCGAACCGAACACCTCATAGGCGATCACTTCGGACGCCCGACGCAACCGGTTGTATTCGAGCTGTTCGTTTTCGGCGTCGTCCGGGTCGGCAAGATAGCCGCCGGTGACTGGCCCGCCGTACGCGGTCGGCACCGGCCCGCCGTAGTTCTTACCAAGGTCGATTAGGTGCCCATACTTCCCCGTCAGAGTCACCAAATGACGGGACCGGAAGAACTTCCCCGCGTCATTGAATTGCAGATTCTCAGCGCCAGTCACGTCCCAGCGTTGACGTTTCTTTAGGTGCGCGGGTGGTGAGCTTAGTTGCTTGGGTGACAGAAGAGTTGATCCTACCATTAATCTCTATACTTTCAGTATATCGGCGGCCGCCCAGAATTGCGCATTAGCTCATCGGGACAGGTGGCGACCTGCGGTTTTTCCCGCAGGACCGCTCAGTTCCGAATGATCAGGCCAGCCGGTAACGCTTATGCTCAGACCGCAAACATTGGCGTTTCAAGCGTTAAGAGTGAGTCGCGGTCAATGCGGATGGTCCGCTTACCTACCCGGTAAGCCTTAAGGCGACCGTCTGCGATGGCACGCCGGATAGTCCGGTCACATACGCCCTGGTATTCGGCTGCCTGCTTAATGCTGAGCCGCGCGGGAAGTTGAGCCTTGCCGATCATGGTTTGGTTACCCCGTTCCATTTGCCCGATTGGTGGGGTTTCGTTGCTTCGGTGGTTTCGTTGCGGACAATTGCTGTCCTGCAATAAACGTTACGGACGGGCGTGGACAAATGGAATTTATAGGAAACATGACCTAGGTCACGAGCTGGGACATGGCCGCAGCAATAGCCGCGTCCCGGCCCTCCGCAACGTGCTGGTACCGCATCGACATATTCGCGCTGGCGTGCCCGATCCGGCCCATAAGCTCCTTCGTGGTTGCGCCCGCAATGGCCGCCCACGTCGCCCCTACGTGCCGCAGATCATGGATGCGCATGTCCCCCTTACCCACTTCGCGCAGACCCTTCTTTACAGCCTTCGTGTACGCCGTGGTGGACAGCCGCAAGCCGCGCGTTGTGGTGAACACGAACGACTCCGGGCCTCGACCAGTCCTAGCCTTCATGTGGTCCCGCAGCATGTTCGCCACATGTGGAGGAACAACCACGTCACGGATACCCGCGTCAGACTTCGGCGGGCCGATCACAAGCTCATTGCCTACCCGCGTCGCTTGCCTGCGAACCTTGATAACCGTCGTGTCACCCGATACGTGAATGTCCTTGCGGCGCAACTCGAATAGCTCACCGGACCGCACACCACACCACGCGGACACGTACAACGCTACCCGGTAATGTTCAGGCAGCGACTCGGCAACCTTGTCCAGCTCAGCAGTCGTTAACACTTGCACGTCACGCGGCTTAGGCGGCTTAGCCGCCGACTTAATCTGACACGGGTTCTCTGTGACCACCTTGTCATCGCGGGCAGTGTTGAAAATGGCCCTGAGCAACTGGTAGGTGTGCGTGTTCCTGGTCGGCGTTTTCTTCTCCGCGTTGAGCCCAACCCACCATGCGCGGATATCAGCCGGGGTAAGCGCGCGCATCATCTCGTCCCCCAGCGTGGGCAATATCCGGCTGTCCAACAGCTCCCCGTACAGGTGGCGCGTCTTGGGTGCTAGGTCGCGCTCTGAGAGCCATTTAGCCGCGTACTCGCGCACAGTGATGGACTGAACCGACTTGGCCGCTAGCCGGTCCTCTGGTGGCGTCCACTCCCCCAGCTCAATCAGCTTGCGTTCGTTCGACAGCCATCCTTCGGCGTCCATCTTGGCCGTGAACGTGTTCGGCGCGTAGTACCTGCGTCCATCGGTGTGTACGTAACTGGCCTGTAGCTGCCCGCTGCGCAGCGTGCGTATCTTCCCCCAGCTCCGCCGCTGCTGCCCGCCCGTTGTCTTGCGTGTCGTCGTCTTGCCTGTCGCCATGCCGCAACCTTAAACCGCTGCACCCTTAGCGCACCCCTAAGCAGTCAGAACGTGCCTGTTCACGTCGTGTTTTGTCACAACAGAGGGCAGAAATTTGCTGGCTGTAAATAGGTGTCTACCTGCATAAACAAGGCGATTTGGCGGCCAACTTGTGATCCTGGCTGTCGCGGGTTCGAGTCCCGTCAGCCACCCCGACTGGTAACGATGCCCCACCTGCGATTAAGCGGGTGGGGCATCGTTCGTTCTACTGGGAGCATGCAGCGAGGGGTTAAGGGTTAATGGCCCCTGGACGAACTCGACGCGTGATGAAGGGAGAGCGAGATGCCAGCTTTTGTCATCGAGTTCAATCGTCGGACGCGTACCCGTCGCGTGCACCAGTTCGAATCTTCGCGCGAAGCCATGGCATACAGACTCCAACTGGAACGTGAGCGACAAGATCACGACATCGAGATCGCCGCATTAACCAGCGCATCAATCGACAGTCTTCAGCGTACGCACTCGCGCTATTTCACCGGAACGGACCTCGACGACCCGATCTCTGCTTAGGGTTCCTGTCCGCTCCCTCACGGCTGCGGCGAAGCGATCTACCACGAGCGCTGTACACCGGAGTTCGACTCCCGTCAGCTAAGGCGCACAACAACGGTCCCGGGCCGCGAAGCACCCGGTCGGCACACAATTGCGCATGATGTTCGACCGAGGCCGCCGCAGCTGGGTCTACGAGCCACTGGAAAGTTCCGGAGGCTGACCCCTCAATCCTTGCGATCGGCATCCCACGTCGATGGCAAGAGCGGCCCGGTCGGACCGTCGCCGAACTCCGCACTGCCCAGCGTCGTCAACCCCGTCGACGTCGCGCCCGTCTTGTCGAGCACGCCGGAAAACCCCAAGGGTCCGGCGCCCTGACCCGACGCGGTCGGCCCGGCGGCCACTTGCGGATCAGCGTCCAGATCCATGAATTCGTTGCCATGTCCCTTCTCCCGCAGCGCGGCACGGCGGCGGCGCGCCCTGGTCTCGCGAGCCGATTCACCGGTGGCGGCCGCAGCCGCATCAGGTGCGGCCGCCTTCTTCTTGGCCACGGCCGCGGCACCGGTCGTCGCCGCGGCGGGGACGCCGACGCCGGGAGCGCCGATCAGGTACGGCGGGAAGAATCCCGGTCCTCCACCTGGGGCGGCCGATGGTGCCGGCCCGGCAGTCGCGGTTGCGGACGCCGAGGCACCCGTCGTCGGGGCCGCGGGCGCCGAAGACGACGGAGCTGACGACGGACCCGCCGACACCGTCGACGTGGCCCCGGCAGCCGGCCAGGCCCCGGGTTCGGTCCCGGCCGGGATCTCCGCAAGGCCGGGGACCGCCGGCTGGATGGCGGCCAGACCGGCGATCGCCCAACCCACGTTGGCGATCACCAGGCTCAGCGCGGGCTGAATCAGGGCCGGAGACAATTGAATTACCACCTGCAGCAGCTGCGACGCGTGGAAAGCCATGTCGGCGAGCACCATCGGCAGATTGGTCAACAGAGCAGCGGGGTCGTTGAGCAGGTTGTCGATCAGGAGGTGAATGTTCTCGATCTGTTCCTGGCCCACTTCCAGCCACCAGCGCGGGTCGAGTGGACTGAGATCTCCGTGCGAGCCGTGATCGTGGTCCCCATCGTGGTCATGGTCATGATCGTGGTCCCCATCGTGGTCATGATCATGGTCGTCATCGTGGTCGTCATGTTCGTCATGACCGTGCTCGCTGTGCAAGATCTGCGGGGCCGCAGGAGTGGCCGGGCTGGAGGTCACGGTGGCCTCAGCCACCCCGTGATAAACCTCCATCGTGACGGCGGCCAGGATCCACATCCGCACATAGTCGGCCTCGTTCAATGCGATCGGGATCGTATTGACACCAAAGAAGTTGGTAGCCACCAGTATCGCGTTGCGGGCATGGTTGGCGGCCAGCTCGGCCAGCGTGGGCATCGCTGCCAACGCGGTGGTATACGACGCGGCTGCGGTCTCGTGCCGCACAGCCATCGCCGCGCTGTCGGCACTCACCTGGTACAGCCACGCGATGTAGGGAAGGTGGGCAAGGACATATCGCTCGGCGCTGACCCCCTGCCAGACTCCGGCCCGCACGCCGCCCAGCACGACCGCGAGTTCGTCTGCCACCGCGGCATATTCGACGCTCAACGATGACCACCCGCCGGCGGCGGCCAACAGCGGACCGGGGCCTGGCCCGCTGCTCAGCAATAAGGAATGCACCTCCGGTGGCGAGGCCATCCAGATTGCGGCCATGAGACAACCCCCTCGCTGATGTGCACCCGCCAAGCTATCGACAATGATTATCGTTATCAACTATCGGACCGGATCACAACCACGGAGGGCCGTTATGCCGGCCGATCACCCCCTGCGTCGTCAGCGAAGGACCGGCCGTTTGCCATTACTGCGGGCAGCCGACGAAGTCCCGTGGCCGCACCGCCTTTGACGGCGGGCCAATTGCTTGCTCGCAATCGAAAGATTAATTCGTTGACTTAATGCGACCATTTGCCACATCTTTGTTCTGCTCGCGCATATCGCCGCCTCACCGCCCCCGATCGCAGAACTGCCGATCCGGTCTTGCGTCGAAGAATTGAAAATCACCCACCGGCGTACTAGATCGTTTGCCACATATGTGCAGCCCGCACAAGTTTCCCGGCGTCGAACTTGCTGTCCTGACCTTTTACCGACCCCGCACATCGCTCAAATCAACCCTGACGTCAACGTTCGACACCGCAAACTCCGACGTCGCCAGGTTGACTAGTCGATCTAGAAATCCGCGCGAGTCGGCAAAGATCAGTTCGTTGCTGCCCTGCCGGCGTCCATTTCCTGGCAGCCTTGCTGCAAATGAAGATCAATGCGAATAGCCGATAGACTTTGCTGGGCAGGAATGGCACAACAGTCGGCGTCGTGATACGAAGTAAACCTTCAGCTTCATCTCACAAGGGGACGACTTGAGCGAAATCCGTGTTGTTCCGGTTGCCGTCGTCGGAATGGCGTGCAGGCTTCCGGGCCATATCAACTCGCCTCGGCAGTTGTGGGAGTCGTTAACCAGAGGCGAAGACTTCGTCACCGAGATCCCGATGGATCGGTGGGATGCCGAGGAGTATTACGACCCGGAGCCGGGCGTGCCGGGCCGGTCGGTGTCCAAGTGGGGCGCCTTCCTGGACGATCCCGCGGCGTTCGACCCCGACTTCTTCGGCATCACCGCACGTGAGGCTGCCGCGATCGACCCACAGCACCGTCTGCTCTTGGAAACGGCGTGGGAATCCGTCGAACACGCCGGTGTCAACCCGACTTCCCTGGCCGGTTCGGCGACGGGTGTGTTCATGGGGCTGACGCACAACGACTATGCCCATCTGGCCGCGGATGCCCGAGCGCTGGAGGGGCCGTACGGCTTCACCGGCACGAGTTTCAGCCTGGCCTCGGGCCGTATCGCCTACGCGCTCGGGGTCCACGGCCCTGCGGTGACAGTGGACACCGCATGCTCGTCGAGCTTGAGCGCCATCCACATGGCGTGCCGTAGTCTGCACCTCGGCGAAAGCGACTTCGCCCTCGCCGGTGGAGTTTCGGTGCTGCTGGAGCCGCGCAAGGCGGCGGGGGGCTCGGCCGCGGGCATGCTCTCACCGACCGGGCGCTGCCGGGCCTTCGACGCCTCTGCCGATGGGTTCGTCTCCGCCGAGGGTTGTGTAGTGATCGCCTTGAAGCGATTGGATGACGCTGTCGCACAAGGTGATCGCATCCTCGCCGTGATCCGTGGCACGGCATCCAATCAGGACGGGCGGACGGTCAATATCGCCACCCCGTCGGCACAGGCACAGGCCTCGGTGTACCGGGCGGCGTTGGCAGCGGCGGGCGTGGATGCCGACACCGTCGGTTTGGTGGAAGCACACGGCACCGGAACCCCGGTCGGTGATCCGCTGGAGTACTCGAGCCTGGCCGAGGTCTACGGCACGGCCGGCCCGTGCGCACTCGGTTCGATCAAGACCAACTTTGGCCATACCCAGTCGGCGGCCGGCGCCCTCGGTGTCCTCAAGGCAGTGCTCGCGTTGCAGCACGGTGTGATCCCGCAGAACCTGCACTTCACCCGACTGCCCGACGATCTGGCACGTATCGACACCGGCCTGTTCATCCCCGAGTCGAAAACTCCGTGGCCCCAGAACGGTCCAGGCCCCCGGCGTGCTGTCGTGTCGGCCTACGGACTGTCCGGGACGAATGTGCACGCGGTGTTGGAGCAGGCCCCCCAGACTCCAGTCACCGCGGGCACCGCTGCGGCGCCGACGTCGGCGCGCCCGCTTCTGTTTCCGATATCGGCCAGCTGCCCCGATGGCCTGCGGACGACTGCGGATCGCCTGGCGAGCTGGTTGAGGACCACCGGAGACGGCAACGGGCGGGGGCCGGCGATCAACTTGGCCGACCTGGCCTACACCCTGACGCGTCGCCGCGGGTTCCGGTCCACCCGCACCTGGGTGGCCGCCACCGTGCGCGACGAACTGATCACGTCGCTCCGGCAGGTCGCCGATGGCGAGGGCGTCCATCAGGAGGCAGTGGCCAACGACGACCGCGGGCCGGTCTGGGTGTTCTCCGGTCAGGGGTCGCAGTGGGCCGGGATGGGCGCCCAATTGTTGGTCACCGAACCGGCGTTCGCCGCCACGGTCGCCGAGCTCGAGCCACTGATTGCGGCGCAATCGAACTTCTCGGTGACCGAAGCGATGTCGGCGCCGCAGACGGTCACCGGCATCGACCGCGTGCAACCCACGGTTTTCGCGGTCCAGGTGGCATTGGCCGCGACGATGAGGTCCTACGGCGTGACGCCGGGTGCGGTCATCGGTCATTCGATGGGCGAGGTGGCCGCTGCGGTGGTCGCCGGAGCGTTGACGCGATCAGACGGGGTGAAAGTCGTCTGCCGCCGTTCCCGGCTGATGTCGAGGATTTCCGGGTCCGGGGCGATGGCAATGGTGGAGTTGCCGGCCCATCAGGTCCTTTCAGAGCTTGCCGGGCATGGCGTAGAGGATGTCGCGCTGGCGGTGGTCACCTCGCCGCAGTCCACCGTGGTGGGAGGAGCCACGCAGTCGGTCCGCGATCTGGTGGCGGCCTGGGAAGCGCGCGGCGTGATGGCCCGCGAGATCGCTGTGGACGTCGCTTCCCACTCACCGCAGGTGGACTCGATCCTCGACGAACTCGCCGCTGTCCTTGACGACCTCACTCCCACCGAGCCTCACGTGCCCTTCTACTCGGCCACCTTGTACGACCCGCGCGAGCCTGCTGAGTTCGACAATTACTACTGGGTGGACAACCTTCGTCACACCGTTCGCTTCTCCGCGGCAGTACAGACGGCGTTGGAGGACGGTCACCGGGTCTTTGCCGAACTGTCGCCGCATCCCCTGCTGACCCACGCCGTCGAGCAGACCGCGCGCAGCCTCGACGTCCCATCGGCCGTCTTCGCGGCCATGCGGCGCGAGCAGGAGTTGCCGCACGGATTGCTCGGCTTCACCGCTGATCTGCACAGTGCCGGTGCGGCCGTGGACTTTTCGGTGCTCAATCCCCGCGGGCGCCTCATCGACGCCCCGCTGCCGGCTTGGACCCATTCCACACTGCTGTTGGACCGTGACGTCAGCGATTCGTCGCATGGCGCGCATTCCATTTCGGCTCATCCGCTGTTGGGAGCACACGTCATGCTGCCGCAGGAGCCGGCGGAACACCTGTGGCAGGGTGATGTCGGCACCGACGGCCATCCGTGGTTGGCCGATCACCGGGTGCATCAGGTCGCGGTGTTACCTGGCGCGGCCTATTGCGAAATGGCGCTGGCTGCAGTGCTTCCGGCGCTGGGAGGGGCGGGCGAAGTCCGTGACCTCTCGTTCCAGGAGATGTTGCTGCTCGACGAGAGCACACCGGTATGGGTGAGCGCGACGGTAACTTCACCCGGGGCCGCCGAGTTCACGGTCGAGACCCACCAGGGCGGTGAACGAATCCGACGAGCTGCAGCAACCCTGTCCGCCGATGCCGACGCCTGCCAACCGGCGCCACACCCGATCGAGGCCCTGCTCGCCTCCCATCCGCTTCGCATCGACGGCGAACAGTTGCGGGCCGGGTTCCGCGCCGTGGGCATCGGCCACGGCCCGGCCTTCGCGGGCCTGTCCGAGGCCTACGTTGCCGACTCCCCCGGCACCACCGTGGTTGCCGCCGTGTCGTTGCCCGGTCCGCTGCGCTCGCGGCAACGTGGTTATGAAGTACACCCGGCGCTGTTGGACGCGTGCTTCCAGTCGGTGGTCGCCCATCCCGACGTACAGAACGTCGCCGACGGCATGCTGTTGCCGCTGGGGGTACGACGGCTGCGCGCCTTCGGATCCACCCGAAACACCCGTTACTGCTACAGCCGGATCAACCGGGCCGACGCCGCCGGCGTGGAGGCCGACCTCGAGTTGCTCGACGACCGGGGCGCAGTTCTGTTGAGCATCACCGGTTTACAGCTGGGCACGGGCGGCACCGCGCAGGCGCAGGCCGACCGGCTGCTTGACGAACGACTTCTCACCGTCGAATGGCACCCGCGCGAGCTGCCCCGACCCGAGAGCACCGAGGCCGGGACATGGTTGCTGATCACCGCCGGTGAGCCCGCCGACGACGCCGCCCACCGGCTGACCGCCGGAGTGGCCACCGCGCTGAGATCAGCAGGCGCTCAGCCTCTTACGATGGCCTGGCGGCCGCACGACGATCACGCGGCCCACACACGGGAGCTCACCTCCCACGTGCATGAGCGGGCCTTGTCCGGCGTGCTGGTCGTGATGGCCGACGAGGACAGTGCGGGCGAGGCCGCCGGCCGCTGCGGTGCCGACCACGTGCGGCATCTGGTGCGTATCGCCGCCGCACTCGCCGAGGCCACCGATGACGCGCGAACCGGCGAGCCGCCACGCCTGTACGTCGTGAGTCGCCGTAGTCAACGGGTGCTGGAAACCGACGCGGTGAGACTGGAACATTCGGGCCTACGGGGACTGATGCGGGTGATCGGCATGGAGCACCCGCGATTGACCGCCACCCAGATCGACATCGACGACGCGACTGATGGCGCGCAGTTGGCAGGTCAACTCCTGTCGCGGTCGCCGGAGGACGAGACCGCGTGGCGACTCGGGCAGTGGTACGCGGCGCGGTTGACCCCGGCCCCACTTCGCGGTGCCGAGCGGCGTAGCGCCTCGGCCGACAACCACAGTGACGGCATGCGGCTTCAGGTGCGGACCCCAGGAGACCTGGAATCACTGGAACTCGTTGCCTTCGACCGGATTCCACCCGGGCCCGGACAGATCGAGGTCGCCGTCAAGGCGTCCAGCATCAACTTCGCCGACGTCCTCGTCGCGTTCGGCCGCTGCCCCAGCTATGACGGCCGCCTACCCGAACTCGGCTCTGAGTTCGGCGGTGTCGTCACCGCCGTGGGCCCTGATGTCACCACGCACCGCATTGGTGACCGGGTCGGCGGTGTGTCGGCCAACGGCTGCTGGGGCAACTTCGTCACCTGTGAGGCCGACCTGGCCACCACACTGCCGGCCGGACTCGGTGAACACGAGGCGGCCGCGGTGGGACTCGCCTACAGCACGGCATGGCTCGGGCTGCAGGAGCTGGCCCGGATCTCGTCCGGCGACAAGGTGTTGATCCACTCCGCCACCGGTGGTGTGGGCCAGGCGGCGATTGCCGTCGCACGCGCAACCGGGGCCGAGATCTTTGCCACCGCCGGCAGCGAGGAACGACGACAACTGTTGCGCGATTGGGGTATCGAACACGTCTACGATTCGCGCAGCACCGCCTTTGCCGACCAGATCCGTGCCGACACAGGCGGTTACGGAGTGGACATCGTGCTCAACTCTGTCACCGGACCGGCCCAGTGCGCAGGCTTGGAACTGCTGGCCTTCGGCGGTCGGTTCGTCGAGATCGGCAAGCGCGACATCTACGCCGACACCCGGATGGGCTTGTTCCCGTTCCGCCGCAACCTGTCTTTCTACGCGGTGGATCTGGCATTGATGACCGTCACCCACCCCGACAAGATCCGTGACCTGCTGGCCACGGTCTACCAGCAGGTCGCCGACGGATCGCTGCCGCTGCCCGACATCACGCACTTCCCGTTGGCGGAGGCGTCTACCGCCATCCGAATGGTGGGCGGGGCACGGCACACCGGCAAGTTGGTGCTCGACGTGTCCGATACCGGCCGCAGTCAGGTGATCCTGCCACCGGAGCAGGTTCGGGTGTTCCGCGACGACGGCGCCTACATCATCACCGGTGGGCTCGGAGGTCTCGGGCTCTTTCTGGCCGAGCGGATGGCCGCTGCCGGGTGCGGGCGCATCGTGGTCAACTCACGCAGCGCACCGTCGAACAGATCACGCGAGATCATCGAGCTGATCCGTGCCACCGGCGCCGACATCGTCGTCGAATGCGGTGACATTGCCGACCCGGACACAGCGCACCGCCTCGTGGCGGCAGCGACCCAGACCGGGCTGCCGGTTCGCGGCGTACTGCACGCGGCCGCTGTGGTGGAGGACGCCACCCTGACCAACATCACCGACGATCTCGTCGAGCGCGACTGGGCACCGAAGGTGTACGGCGCGTGGAATCTGCACGAGGCGTTGCGGTCCCAGCCCTCACAGACTTCGGCGGCGCTGGACTGGTTCTGCTCGTTCTCCTCCGCCGCCGCGCTGGTGGGCTCACCCGGTCAGGGCGCCTACGCCGCAGCCAACAGCTGGCTCGATGTGTTCATGCAGTGGCGTCGCGCCCAGGGGCTGCCGGCGACCTCGATCGCTTGGGGCGCATGGTCCGACATCGGCCGGGGCACGGCCATGGCCGAGGACGACAACGCCATTGCACCGGACGAGGGCGCGTACGCGTTCGAAGCCATCCTGCGCCATGCCCGGGTCTACAACGGCTACGCACCGGTCCTCGGCACCCCGTGGCTCACCGCGTTCGCCCACCGCAGCCCGTTCGCCGAGATGTTCCTGACCGATGGCCAGGGTCCTTCGGAGACAAGAAAACTGAAGGCAGAACTGGCCGCGTTGCCGCGTGAAGAGTGGCCGACCCACCTGCGCCGCCTGATCGGCCAACAGGTCGGTTTGCTTCTGCGTCGCACAGTCGACCCCGACCGCCCGTTGTCCGAGTACGGTCTCGACTCGCTCGGGCATCTGGAGCTGCGCACCCGGATCGAGACCGAGACCGGTGTCCGCGTCAGCTCGATGGACATGACGACGATCCGCGCGTTGGCCCAACACCTGTGCCAGGCACTCGCCGACGACGAAGCGATATCGGCCCCGTCCACCTAGGGAGGAGAAGAACACCGTGTTCGAGTTGACCGCAATACAGGACTGGGTTGACGCTCCCGGTACCCACATCTCGTGGAGTCCGTCGCGGACAACGCTGAGGAAAGTCGCCGAGGCACCCGTGCATGATGTGCCCGCCAGCTATCAGCAGGCCCAACATCTGCGCAGCTACCGCGAGCACACCGCCAAGGGCGCGCAGATGGCTCGGCTGACCATCCCCGCGTGGAATATCGCCGGCCAGTGCGACATCCGCGCGATGACCTACGTGATCAACGCCTATCTGCGCAGGCATGACACCTACCGCAGCTGGTTCGAATTCACCGTCGACGACCGCATCCGTCGGCGTAAGCTCCAAAATCCCAGGGACATCAACTTCGTCCCGACCGACCATGGGGTACACAGCTCGCCGGAATGGCGCGAGCACATCCTGGCCACGCCAGGACCGTTGCAATGGGACTGTTTTCGCTTCGGCATCATCCAGCGCCCCGACCACTTCACCGCGTACATGTGTGTGGATCACCTGCATGTCGATGCCACTTTCATGGGTCTGATGCTGGTCGAGATCCATCTGATGTACGCCGCACTCGTCGGTGGTGGCGCGCCCATCGCGCTGCCCCCGGCAGGCAGCTACGACGAGTACTGCATCCGGCAGCGGCGTTTCACCTCGGCGCTGAACGTCGACTCCCCCCAAGTCCGGGACTGGGTCGCATTCGCCGAGGACAATGACGGCACGCTGCCCCGGTTCCCCTTGCCGCTCGGTGACCTCTCGACACCGTGCGCAGGAGATCTCCTCAGCATCCAACTCCTCGACGAGAAGCAGACACAACGGTTCGAATCCGCCTGTGTCGCCGCGGGTGCGCGGTTCATCGGTGGGGTTTTCGCCTGCGCCGCTCTGGCCCAGTACCAACTGACCGGGGCCGGCACCTACCACGTGATCACACCCACCTCCACCCGGGCCACCGAGGCCGAGACGATGACGACGGGCTGGTTCACCGGGACGGTGCCGGTGACCGTGCCGATCGGAACGTCCTTCGCCGACACCGCGCGAGCCGCGCAGGCATCGTTCGATTCGGGCCTTCACCTCGCACATGTGCCTTTCGACCGGGTGCTGGAGTTGTCGGCATCGACGAACGGACTGCGTAGGCCCGACCCGGGGGTGCCGATGGTGTCCTACCTGGACGCCACCGCAGCACCGTTGTCCCCCGCCGTCGTCGCCGAATGGAATGCGTTGCGGGGCCGTATCTACAGCGAAATGGGTGCCGCGAATCAAATCGGCATGTGGGTGAACCAGTTCGGCAGCGGTACCTCGATCACCGTCGCCTTCCCGAACAACGCGGTCGCCCGTGAATCCGTCGAGCGCTATGTCAAGGTGATGAAGAGTGTCTATCTCAACGTTGCCGAGGGCCGTTGCCGGCAGCTACCCGTGAACGAATTCACAGGCCTCGGCGTGAGATCGGCCTGACCCAGATGGACGACACACTTTCGTTCACCGATCAGCTGCTGTTTCTGGGCCAGCGGGCCACCGGCCAGGAACTTGTCGCCCAGGTCGTGTGGCTGTATGAACGCCCCGTCGACTTCACCGGGCTCAACCGATTCCACCGGAATTTCGGTCACGGGTTGCTCGGACGGCGGATCGAACGGTCCCCGTTGCCCTTTGGCCGTCACCGGTGGGTCGCCTCGCCCGGAGCACCCGCAGGCCTTGACGTCGTCGAGGTGGCCCGTCCGCGAACGGAATACACCGACTGGGCCGATGAACGGGCACAACTTCCCGTCGACCCAGAATACGGTCCTGGCTGGCACCTCGGGGTGCTGCCGATGACCGACGGGTCGACCGCGGTCAGCCTCGTGATGTCTCACTGTCTGGTCGACGGTCTCGGGGCGCTGCTCTCGATCGCCAATGCCGTCAAAGGCGAGACGGACGATTTCGGTTATGCCTCACCGAATGCGCGGAGTCGAAGCAATGCGGTGGCTGCCGATGTCGCCACCACGGTACGCGACCTGCCGCAGACCTGCTCCACGATTCTGCAGGCAGGTCGGCTGGCCTTCCGGCGCCGGCGAGAAGTATCCCTTTCGGCAAAGCCCCGGCACCGCAGGCATTGCGGCAGCGACGGCGGGGGCACCGTGGTTGCGCCGGCCATAGCCTGCTACGTGAACCTCGACGACTGGGACGAACGCGCGAATGCGCTCGGCGGCAACAGCCACTCACTGGTCGCCGGGTTCGCCGCCAAATTCGGCGAGCTGATGGGGCGGCGACGCGGTGACAACGGCTCGGTCTGCCTACACCTGCCGATCAGTGACCGGACACCCGGAGACACCCGCGCGAATGCCGCGTTCATCGTCAACGCCGACCTCGACCCCAACCAGGTCACCACCGATCTGTCCGGTGCGCGACGGGCGATCCGCGAAGCGCTGGAGCGGAACCGGCAGACCCCCGATGAGACGCTGCGCCTCCTGCCCCTGACGCCCTACATCCCCAAGCGGGTGGTGGCCCGCGGCTCGCAGGTGGTGCTGGGCCTCACCGAATTACCGGTGTCCTGTTCCAACCTGGGCGATATCGACCCTCTGGTGGCCCAAGTTGACGGGTCACCGGCCGACTACCTGATCCTGCGCGGCGTGGATCGCCGCGTCAGCAGGGAGTTTCTGGAGAACAGAAACGGGCTGCTGACCGTGTTGGCCGGGCGCGTCGGTGACAAGATGTCGATTTCCGTCGTCGCCTATCAACCTGGCGGGCCGAATTCCAAGGCCGCGTTGCGGGAACTGGCCGCCAAGGCACTGGCTGAATTCACCCTGACCGGCGTGATCGTCTGATCGGTTGGCATGGTGGACGTTTCAACATTGGCAAGTCACACTTGCGTCGACAACCGGCTGACCTTCATGGACCAGGCTGGCTTCGAGATCTTGCGTGCGACCGGTCGTCACCAGCTCATGCAGATCACCTGGATCTACGAGCATGCCGTGGACCTCGACGAATTACGGCGGTTTCACCGGGATTTCGGCTATGGCGCGGCCGGTCGCAGGATCGAGCGGTCACCGCTGCCGTTCGGACGCCATCGGTGGGTGGCCTGCTTGGGGCCCCAATCGGACCTCGACTTCGCCCCGCACCCGCGGTCACGGGCAGAACTCGGCGATTGGGCTGACGAACGAGCACAACTGCCGGTCGATCCGGAACACGGGCCGGGTTGGCACATCGGTGTGCTGCCGATGACCGACGGATCGACGGCGATCAGCCTGGTGGCATCACACAATCTGGGCGATGGTATTGCCGGGATGCTGACGATCTTCGACGGTGTCATGGGCACCAAGCGCCAGTTCGGCTTCCCGCCACCTCGATCCCGCAGCCTCCGGCGCGCGGTCACCGCCGACCTGCGCGAGACGCTCCAGGGCCTGCCGGAGATCGGCCGAACCCTGGGTCGTGCGACGAAACTGCTGTCGCGCCGTGGATTTCCGCGCGCCGGTGACGTCCCACCACCCACGCTCGTGGGTGCGCAGACCGATGCCCCGGTCGTGGTGCCGGCAATCTCGGTCTACGTCGACCTCGCTGACTGGGATGCCCGAGCCTCGGCACTCGGTGGGACGAGCTACTCGCTGTTGGCCGGCTTCGCGGCCAGACTCGGTGAACGGTTGGGCCGCAGCCGACCCGACGATGGCACGGTGACGCTGTCGATCGCCCTCAACGAGCGTCATAGCGCAGACGACACCCGCGCCCTGGCAATGTCATTCGCCGGCGCCCGAATCGACCCAACGCGGGCAGTGCACGATCTGTCGGGCACCCGGACGGCCATCCGACAGGCGATCGAGACGACACGGGCAGCTTCCGACGAGACCCTCGAGCTGCTGCCGCTGATCCCCCTGGTACCCAGAAGCGCGCTCCGCGGCCTGGGTGGTCTGTTCTACGGAGCGTCGACCGACCTGCCCGTCCATTGTTCGAATCTCGGCGATATCGACCCGGCGGTCGGCTGCCCGGACGGCACCCCCGCCGAATACGTCCTGCTGCGCGGGGTGGACCAGAACGTGTCTCGCCGGGACATCGAGCAGCGGGGCGGCCAGCTGGTACTGGTGTCTGCCCGCATCAACGGCAAGATCTCGATCGGCATCGTCGCCTATCAACTCGATGCCGAGAACTCCAAGTCCCGATTGCGGGGCCTGGCGGCGCAGACGCTGGACGACTTCGGTCTCGGTGGACTGATCGACTAAGGAAAGGTGACACTTCATGATCCGCTCGTCGATCACCGACGTACTGCGCGAACGTGCCAGCCTGCAACCGGATGCCGTCGCGTTCACCTTCCTCGATTACGACGTTGCCCAGGACGGGGTCGCACACACCCTGACGTGGTCGCAACTGAGCCGTCGCGTGCTCAGCCTCGCCTACGAGCTGAGACTGCGAGGCTCGGTCGGCGACCGGGCGGTCATCCTGGCCCCTCAGGGTCTCGACTACATCGTCGCCTTTCTCGGCTCGCTGCACGCCGGGCTGATCGGTGTGCCCCTGTCGCTTCCGGCACCCGGTGTGCACGACGAACGCGTCACCACCGTGCTGCGAGACACCACGCCGACGATCATCCTCACCACCTCTTCGGTGTCGCCACAGCTCGTCGAATACGCCACGGCGACAGGGGATCACCCTGTGCCGACGTTGCTCGAGATCGACACGCTCGACCTCGATGCGAGACGGAGCCCCCTCAAGCGACAGACGTCGCCCGAGACCGCTTATCTGCAGTACACCTCAGGGTCCACCCGAAGCCCCGCCGGGGTTATGGTCTCGCACCGCAATCTGACCGCAAACTTCGAGCAGGTGATGGCAGGGTTCTTCCGGAACAAGATCGCGCCACCTGAAACCACCGCTGTCTCATGGCTTCCGCTGTACCACGACATGGGGCTGATGCTCGGCCTCTGCGCGCCCCTGCTGGGCGGCTGGCACACGGTGTTCACCACTCCGATGTCCTTCCTGGCCCGCCCGGCGCGCTGGCTGCAGCTGCTGGCATCCCACCCAGCCGCGGTGACTGCCGCCCCCAATTTCGCGTTCGACCTGGCGGCCAAGCGGACCTCCAATGAGGACCTGGCCGGTCTGACCCTCGACGACGTGCGTTGCGTGCTCAGCGGCAGCGAACGGGTACACGAGGGCACGCTGAGGCGGTTCGCCGAGCGCTTCGCCGGCCACGGCTTCCGCCCGGAGGCGTTACGTCCCTGCTATGGATTGGCGGAGGCAACGCTGTTCGTGGCCACCCGCGAGCCCGGAGTGCCGCCGCACGTCGTCCGGTTCGAGTCCGAAAAGCTGGCCGAGGGACGGGCCGAGCCGTGCGAAAGCGCAACGGGCACTGCGTTGGTCAGCTACGGCAGGCCTACGTCGCCCACCGTGCGGATCGTCGACCCGCAGACCAGATCGGAATGCCCGTCCGGAACGGTCGGTGAAATCTGGGTCCTCGGTGAGAACGTCTGCGCAGGCTATTGGCGACAGCCGGAACGCACCACGGCCACATTCGACGCTGAGATTGTAGATGCGCCTGCGGACACCCCCACCGGATCATGGTTGCGCACCGGCGATCTCGGCTTCATCTCCGAGGGTGAGCTGTTCATCGTCGGGCGCATCAAAGACGTCGTGATCATTCGTGGGCGCAACCACTATCCGGATGACATCGAGGCCACCATTCAGGAGATCACCGGCGCCAGGGCGGCCGCGATTTCGGTCGAGGACGGCGGCGCCGAGCAACTTGTGGTGATCGCCGAGGTCAAAACGTCTACCGACGACCACGCCGTCGAAGCGCTGGCCAGCGTAGAGCGTGAAGTCCGGTCCGCGATCGCCCAGTCCCACGGGCTCAATGCCACGGAGCTGCTCTTGGTCCCGCGCGGTTCGATTCCGATCACCACCAGCGGAAAGGTTCGGCGCACCTCATGCGCCGAGCAGTTTCGCAACAATGAGTTCAGCCAGCTCGTGAACAAGTAGAGAACCGGACGAACGTGGGGAACAAGCTACCGGTCGTCGCGGCCATACCGAACTACAACATGGGAGACAACCTTCACCGGTTGCTTCCGCAGGTGCTGGCGCAGGGCTACGACGGTGTCTACGTACTCGACGATGCCTCGACCGATCACAGCGCCGACGTGGTCCGCCAATTCGGCGACGACGTCACGTTCGTCCGCAGCCCCAGGAACCAGGGAGCCGGCGCCAACCGCAACCAGATCATCGACCAAGTCGCCGACCGGTCACTCATTCACTTCGTCGACGCGGACATGGAGCTGCAGACCGAAGGGATACCCACCACGGCCAAAGAGCTTTTCGCCCGGTATGCCGGCGACGGAGTCGGCCTGGTCGGCGGATTGGTGTGCAGACAAGACGGCAGCCAGGAACCACATAACTACGGTGCGGTGTTCTCCGCGTGGGGTGGCCTCAGCTCCGGATTCCCTCTGATGATCGACCGGTTGCGGTCTCATCCTCAGCTGGCCCAGGCTGCGCAACGATTGGCCGGACCGATCATGAAGGGCTGGCCCAACATTCTCACCACGCCCACACCGGCGCCCGCGTACTGGCTGCACGAAGGCAACATGTTGGTCGATTCCGATGTGCTCAGATCACTGGGCGGATACGATCCGGTGCTGCGATGCCACGAGACGCAGGATCTCGCCATCCGGATGGAAAAGCGTGGCATCAAAAGGCAATTCGATCCCGCGATCAAAGTGCTTCACCTGCACATCGACGTCAGGGGCAAGAACCGCAACAAGTGGGCAAATCGGGCCGTCCTGCAACTGATCCACAAACACGGTTTTCTTCGCTGGCTCTGCGACACCTGATCACACACAGCGCAGGTTGAGTCCACCGTCCGAATCAGATGGTGGACATTCCGCTGGCCACCATCAACACGCCGAACAGCCCGAGAATGCACGCGAAGATCGGCCGGCGGTAGGCGCAGATCCAGTCATGCATCTTCGCCACGGCCGCGGTGGTCTTCTGTGGTGACGCCAAGTACCCCACCAACGGAATCTCGGCGATCGCAAACGCCACGAGGGAGAACACGATCGCCGCGCTGACCTGGGTGCTCAACGCGGCCCCGGAAGCCGCGATGGCCAGAATCGCAAAGCAATACTCCAGCGGGGGCGTCGCGGACAACAAGCCTGCGGCAAAAGCCAACCCGATCGAATCGCCCCATCTGCCGGCGAACAGAGCCGGCCATGAGAAGCGGGCCCACCGCGATGTCGTCTTCGAGGCCTGCGCGTCCACAAGATCAGCGGAATCGGCCGCCATGACGGGGCTGCGGCGTCGTGCCCGCACCGCGATGACCGCCGCGAGCGGCAGCGCGACCATCCCCAGGGCGATCTGCAAGGGGGGCACCACCGGCTCTTCCGAGGCCGACACCACGAACCTGGTCACGGGAAAGACCAGGCCCGGCAACAACAACAGCGCAGCGAGTGCGAGCCCCACCCCGGTGGCCATCAGGCCGAGCCAGTAGGCCAACAGATTCGCCACCGGACGCCGACGCCCGATCAGCAGCATCGTGATACCGATTCGAACCGGATCTACTGCCGACACGAGTGCGAGCACCAAGACCGCGCTCCACATATCAAGCCGCGCTACCCGGCATCTCGGTCACCGCGCTTGGTGGACGAATGCTTCGGTCCGGTTGCCTTTTTGGCGTTGGTGGGCGACTTGGCCGGCCGCTGCGAGGTGTTCCCCGTTTTCGACTTTGCTTCCGTCGTCGGCTTCGCTTGCTTGTCTTTGTGCTCAGAGCGATCCGTCACCGAGTCTTTGGTGGTGGCGGCAGCCTTACGCGACGCAGGCCTGGCTGACGCTTCGTCAGAGGTCGCCCCCTCAGACGCAGCCTCTGCCGACGCGTCCGGTTCGTTTGTCGGCTTCTTCGGTTGCGCCTCATCCGCATCGGTTTTGAGT